>NZ_JANHGP010000036.1:0-85246 GCF_024494585.1 Acinetobacter sp. 5862 | reverse complement strand
GAAGCAGTGGGCTCTGACACGCCATAACTTGTTGCGACATGGAACAAGGTTCGGTATTCACGCCAATAACTTAAGCAAAAGAGGATCTGATCCTCTAGGCTCAATTTAGGTGGTCTGCCTTTGGCAGGAACACGCATCTTCAATTGCTCAACCATTAAATCAAAGGTTGACCATGAGATGCCCGTGTATCGCTTGAACTGTGTTTCAGAAAGCTTCTTTGAATCGATGTATTTCATCCGCAGATTATGCATGAATGCCAAGAAATCTGGAGTGCAAATATCAGCCAAAAAGAAGATCATTTTTTGATTTATGAAAGAGATCTAAAGAATTATTTTCTGAGATTTATACCTCATTTGGGGAATAGACAGCCCTTAAATTTTCTTTAATGCTAAAGAAGGGCAATATAAGCAAGGAGATTGCTATGAAATATTCATTATTAAGTGTTTTAGTTGGAAGTTTATTATTGAGTGGTTGCGGTGGCGGGGAAGAAGAGAGCAAGTCATCAGTAATACAAGAACCGACAAAACCAATTGCTGGGTTAACAGCAAAAAGCTTTATTAGTACAGATAAGCAATCTGCATCTGTACAATTAGAAAGTAAAAATGGTTCAAAATTAGATTATTTGATAGATCAGACAGCGAATGGGAAGATGATTACCCAAGCGGTTACAACAGAAAAAAATGGAACGACAACCCGAACTTTATTTGATCCTTCTGGAAATATTGATCGGATTGTTGATGAAAAGACAGGCAACTTTATTCAATTTTATTGGCAATCAAATCGTTTAATTGTTACGAATCATGATAATAAAGGTGTATATCAAAGCGGCAGTGTGGTGAGTTATGATCGAAATGGTAAATTAGGGATAGCTCCTATTGTTGGAACGCCAAGTTTTACAGGACAAATTGTTGGACAAGTCCAAAGTTCGGACCCAGGTGCGTATACTTTAGTACCTAAAAATCAAATTGATGACTTAAAATTAATTACAGGTGATTTTCAGGCATTACCTGATGAGATGCAGGAAATTATCAAGGCTGATGCTTTAGTTCCTTCTGCAAAAGCGAAAGCAGTAAATAGTTTAGATACTGACAATGCATTTTCGTGGATTAATGAATCGTGGAAAAATAGTTTTGCTGAACAGACTCAACAAAATCGTAGAGGTCTATTGACAGGATTAGTTTTAGGTTCTGCCTGTGCTGGTTTTGTGCCTGGTTGTCAGGCTGTTGGTGTGGCTATTGCAGGAACAAGTGCTGCAATGTTAATAGGTGGTTTTACTGCACAGCAAGGTGGTCTAAGAGTCATTAATGATGTAAATACAGATGTTGGTTTGCCGCCTGTTGCTGAAGGCTTAAATTCCAAACTGAATCGTTTCCGTGATTCATTAATTAATGCTTGGCAACAGGGTACTAATCTGGTTGAGGCAACTAAGGGGGCAATACAAATAATTATTGATAAAGGCTTAGATAAATTGCCTACCTATACAGATGTATTGAGTACATCTTCCACTAGCGTTGTTGCATTACAAAATGAGATAGATAAAGCAACATTGCCTACTGCACAATCTGTTCCTATCGTGAATACGCCAGTATCAGGGATTTTAGCAAATAATAGTGGTCAGACTTATTCTTTGGATGGAACAGTTGGGGTTACGGGGCAAATAAATGTAACAGGACAGCAAAATAATGGCAGCCAGCTTGTAACTTTACAGGGAAATTTAACGAATAATACAGTCACAGGTACATACAAGAATAATGGCGGAGATACAGGGACTATAAGTGGTCAGAATGACACATTAGGTCAATGTGCGACCCAACAACAATCTGGTGGTCAGGGGTCTTTCTCTTATGCTTATAATATGGGGGCTGGCAAGGGTGATGTTTCAGTTTCGTATTCTATGTATAGTATTCCAGACCGCATGGATGTCTTTACACTAAATAGTGATAAAAAAGTTCAAGTATTTACTACCGATGGCTTAGTATCGGGTAATGGTTCAGGAACTTTTCAGGTTGCACCATATACGACTGTTTTTATTAGTATGACAGCACCAAGAAGTGGAACAGCTTGGGATTTTGAACTAACGTGTCCAACTAGTAATAGTTAATTTGATATCTTAAAGATAGGGAGTTTTTTAGAAACTCTCTATCTTTAAAGTGGAGCATGGTTTTAGAAATAAAGTTTATCATTTTGATCAATGTGCATCATTTATTACTGTACAAAGTATAAAGTAATTTTGCAGATCTTGCGCCATTAATCCCATTTTTATTAATGACAGTAATCTAATGAAAGAGGCTGAATACTTTGTATAAATATCATATGGCTTTGATGGGTATCTTATGGAGTATTGCTCAAATAAGCTTTGCACAGATAAGCCCCCAACCTCGTATTATTAACGGAAATATAGCATCTGAAGCACAAATTCCTTGGCAAGTTGCACTCATAACTAGTCCCTTAGACCCTTATCAATCCTACATTTGCTCAGGAAGCTTAGTTGCAGATCGTTGGGTGGTGACAGCAGCACATTGTATTGAACCACTCGAAAAACAAAACAGTGATTATTATATTTTGATTGGCGCACAAAATTTACAAAGTATTCAACTAGGACAAATTATTAAAGTTAAAAAGGGGCATATACATGAGAAATATAATAATCGTATTTATGATAACGATCTTGCACTATTAGAATTGGAAAGTGCTGTCGATTTTATAAGATGTGGTAAAAATTGCCAAACAATCGATATTATTAATCCAACTTTAGAAAAACAAAATGCATTGATTGCGAGTATGACGCAAATTGCAGGGTGGGGCGTATTAGAGGATTGTGACAATAGTCAATCTCTAGTTTGTCAGCATTACGCAGGGCAAATGATGAGAAATCCTGCGCTGTATCCAACCACTTTAAGATATACCACGCTAAAATTAGCCAATTGTCTATCTTCATCATCATTATATAGCGCGCAACAAATCACTCAGAATATGCTTTGTGCAGAATCACCGATGCAAGACAGTCTTACAGATGCTTGTTATGGTGATAGCGGTGCAGGTTTAACGATAAACAATTTAGAAAAGCCATATCTGCTTGGGATTGCAAGTTGGGGTGTCGGTTGTGCCAAGGTGGGTTATCCTGGTGTTTATACGCGAGTTACAAATTACTCTGATTGGATAAACAACTATCTGCATCCAAGTACTATTCCAGAACAAAAAACTAGCCAAACAAATCAATCAGGTGGTGGAAGTGTCAGTATTGTTATGCTTTTGATGCTGTTGGGATTAAGTTTGATACGGTGGAGAACCATAAAAGACGAATAGATTTGTTATGGTTTATACTGCAACTATAAAACTGATGAGTTTTTCCTTATGTACGGTCTCTACCTGATTACCAATGATGATCCAATCCAATTATTACTAGAAAAGCTACAAGTTGCATTGGCAACAGGACATATTGCCATTTTGCAGTATCGTCGTAAAAAAATCGCAAAAGCCGATCAACCGCTAGAAGTGGAACAGATCAAAATCCTTTGTGAAAAATACCAAGTTCCATTTGTAATTAATGATGATTTAGCTTTGGCAGAACAATTTGGTTTAGGCGTACATCTTGGACAATCTGATGGTGAAATCACCGATGCAATTCAACGTCTGCCTCAAGGCGTGATTATTGGTCGTACCTGCCTTAACTCACTGGAACTGGCTGAAAAAGCGATTGCCGAGAGTGCGAGTTATGTTGCTTTTGGAGCTATATATGCAACCTCAACTAAACCTGAAGCAGGTAATGTTGGAATTGCAGTCATTCAACAAGCAAAGCAGAAGTTTGAAGTACCAATATGTGCCATTGGTGGTTTGACCGTTGAAAATTCCCAAGGGGTAATTGAAGCTGGGGCAAGCCTTTGTGCGGTAATTAGTGATATATTAGGGCGATCAACAGCCGAAATTCCTGCTCGTGTAAATGCATGGGCAAAGTTATTTGCATAATTTTTTGCATCGTTTCGACATTTTATTCTTCGATTCTAGGTTGAGTCTTTTATGAGTTTATCTCCAAAGCAAGAACAGTTATTTAAACAAGCAAATAAACATATTCCAGGTGGTGTCAATTCACCTGTACGTGCATTTAACGGTGTGGGTGGTACGCCTGTCTTTATTGAAAAGGCAAAAGGTGCGTACTTGTGGGATGTTGATGGTAAGCGTTATGTGGATTATGTTGGTTCATGGGGACCAATGATTTTAGGTCACGCACACCCCGATATTATCAAAGCGGTACAAACCGCAGCAGAAGATGGCCTAAGTTTTGGTGCACCAACAGTATATGAAACCACTTTGGCAGACACCATTTGCGAGATTATGCCTTCAATTGAATTGGTACGGATGACCAGCTCAGGTACTGAAGCGACTATGACCGCAATCCGCTTGGCACGTGGTTATACAGGACGTGACAAGATTGTGAAATTCGAAGGCTGTTATCATGGTCACTCTGATTCATTATTAGTTAAAGCAGGTTCAGGTTTACTTACTTTGGGTGAGGGGGAGCCGACTTCTAAAGGTGTACCTGTTGATTTTGCAAAACATACTTTAACTTTGCCGTATAACAACATTGAAGCATTAAAAGAATGTTTTAGTAAGTTTGGTCATGAGATTGCAGGGGTCATCATTGAGCCTGTAGCAGGCAACATGAATTTAGTAACGCCGATTGACGGGTTCTTGCAAGCCATTCGTGATGTTTGTGATGAATATAAATCAGTCTTCATTATTGATGAAGTAATGACGGGTTTCCGTGTTGCTCTTGGTGGTGCGCAATCAGTCTATAAGGTAAAACCAGATTTAACGACTTTAGGTAAAATCATTGGTGCAGGATTACCAGTGGGTGCTTTTGGTGGTAAACGTGAAATCATGGAGTGTATCGCACCGCTAGGCGGCGTGTATCAGGCAGGGACATTGTCAGGAAATCCTTTGGCAATGCGTGCGGGTATTGCGATGTTTAAGCATCTACGTGAACCTGAATTCTATGACAAATTAGCGGCACAATTAGAAAAACTGCTTGCTGGTTTACAAGTTGCAGCAGATGAAGCTGGTATTCCATTCAAAACTCAGCAAGTAGGTGGAATGTTTGGTTTGTATTTCACGGATCAAGATGACATCACAAGTTTTGATTCGATGTTAGCTTGTGATGTTGAAGCATTTAAGAAGTTCTTCCACGGAATGTTAAAGCGTGGTGTCTATCTTGCACCATCTGCATTTGAAGCAGGATTTATTTCTTCTATGCATTCAGATCAAGATATTGCAGAGACCATTCAAGCAGCAAAAGAAACTTTTGCAGAGATGAAAGGCTAAAATATAAAAAGCAAGCACACTACTGAGTGTGCTTGCTTTACAAAAATTACCAATCTCGTGTTGTTATAAGCTCTTCTATATCTGCATCAGTAAACCCATAAGCGCCAGCAATCACATCAAAATCATGCGCAATTGCTTCTCGTGCTGCCGTTTCGATTTCACTTTCTTTTTTCCAAAACTCTTCTTGCAACTCATTAAATTGCTCAGTTGTTGCATGAGTCAAAACATAGAGTTCTGCCAAAGTTTTGGGCTGGGTTAAGTTACTTTATTTTTTGTAATTTCGATATTGATATCAAATCAAATTTAAAAAACTTTATTTAAAACTATTGAGTTCGTGGTGGCATACACCATTTAGAGAAAACGATCAGTATTATTTGGGACTTAAATGTGAGTCATGTTAAAAAATAACTGAGTTCGCTAAAATTTGATTGTAATTTCTCTTCAAGCTTTTTATGATTGCCCGCTTGTTTTCATCCAGTCGTTGGAAGGCTACCTTGAGTGATTTTCTAAGTGAACATTTGATTCATCGTGATGAAGATTTTATGGTGATCCATAAACCTGCTGGGCTTCTGACAGTGCCAGGGAAAACACCCGATTTACAAGACTGTCTGATCAATCGTTTATTAAAATTAGAACCGAAAACTTTACTCATTCATCGTTTAGATCGAGATACCTCAGGCATTTTGGTGTTTGGTTTATCCAAATTTGGACAGAGCAATATTTCACGTCAATTCCAAGACCGTCAAACCTCAAAAATTTATCAAGCTCTGGTTGCTGGCCATTTAGAGGGTCAGGGCACAGTTGATATTCCTGTGATTTATGATCCAAGTCGTCCGCCATTACATATCGCTGATGCAGCACATCACAAACCTGCATTAACCGAATGGCAAGCCATTGAGCATTTCGAAATTGAAGGACAAGCAGTAACCCGAGTTAAATTGATTCCGATTACAGGCCGTTCACACCAACTTCGTGTGCATATGCAATATCTAGGTCATCCAATACTAGGAGATACCTTATATGCAACTCCTGAACAGCAACAGCTTTATGCACGTTTGTGTCTTCATGCAACACAACTTAGCTTCACTCATCCTAAAACAGGCACTCAACTCAGTTTTGACTACCCAGTGCCGTTTTAATCGTATTTTTTTTATCAAACTAGACGTAAAGCGCGCTATTTCAGTCAGCTTTATGTCAAAATATTGAGCTTATTTGGTGATTCATTTTCACCATAATACCAAATTTAAAACTACATAAAGTAGCTTAAACTTTCATCAGTTTAAGGCATGCAATATGTGGGCTAACATGAAAAAAGGTGGAATAAATTGCAGCCGTTTGCTATTGGTCAACGTTGGTTATCAGATACAGAAACTGAACTCGGTCTAGGTGTTCTTATTGATGTAGATGAACGTTCTATCAGTATTTTATTCCCGAAAAGTGATGAAACTCGTGTCTATGCACGAAACAATGCGCCTTTGTCTCGTATCATCTTCAATGTCAAAGATGAAGTGCAAGATCAAGAAGGTGTTAAGTGGATTGTTGAATCGGTTGAAGATCGTCATGGCGTGCTGCGTTATGATGTCGTTCGTAGCCTAGAAAATGGCGAACAAGAACGTAAGTCATTGAACGAAACCCGTATCGGTGCACAAATTCAGCTATCAAAACCTTTAGAGCGTTTGTTAGCGAGCCAAATTGATTATAAAGAATGGTATGACCTTCGTATTGAAGCGATGTTATTGCAAGCGAAAATGCATACCAGTCCTTTACGTGGTTTTTTAGGTGCGCGTGTGGGTTTGATTCCACATCAACTGTATATCGCACATGAAGTGGGTAAACGTTTTGCACCACGCGTATTGTTAGCCGATGAAGTTGGTTTGGGTAAAACCATTGAAGCGGGTTTGATTATCCATCAACAACTGAAAACAGGACGTTCAGAGCGTATCCTGATTTTAGTGCCTGATTCGCTGCAATATCAGTGGATGATTGAAATGCGTCGTCGTTTCAATTTACAATTTTCTCTATTCGATTTAACCCGTACTGCTTCGATCAAAGAACATGATCCTGATCTCAACCCATTCCTGACTGAGCAATGCATTATTGCGAGTGTGGATTTGATGGTTGACCATGATGATTTGCGTGAGCAAGCAGTTGAAGCAGGTTTTGATTTACTGGTTGTCGATGAAGCACACCATTTAATGTGGAGTGAAGAAGACGGCGGTAATGATCGTTATGATCTTGTCGAAGAGTTGGCTGAACAAACAGCGGGTGTCTTACTTCTCACTGCAACGCCTGAACAGTTGGGTGTCGAAAGTCATTTTGCGCGTTTACGCTTACTTGATCCGCAACGTTTTAGTAGCTTAGATCGTTTCCTTGACGAAGAAGAACAATATCAGCAAACAGCTAAAGTTGCCGAAGTCTTAATGTCAGATGAAGCATTGACTGAAGAACATCTTGCTGCTCTGGATGGCTTATTGGGTCATCGTATTGACGATCAGCCTGAACAGCGTATGCGTGCAATTCACGAGTTGTTAGACCGTCACGGTACAGGTCGTATTTTATTCCGTAACACACGTGAAGCGATTCAAGGTTTCCCAGGTCGTGATTGCCAGCCAGCGCCTTTACCAGCACCAGAAGACTGGTCATTTGATGGCAAAATGCGAGAGCAAATGTGGCCAGAAGAAGGTCAACTCGATGGTGCTTGGATGGAAAATGATCCTCGTGTGCCATGGTTGATGGAAGTTCTACGCAAAGATTTAAAACATAAAAAAGTATTGTTGATTGCACGTAGTGGACCAGTAGTTGAAGCACTTGAAAATGTATTGCGTTTACATGCAGGTATTCGTACTGCCATGTTCCATGAGGGCATGAGCTTATTGGAACGTGACCAAGCTGCGGCATACTTTGCCGAAGACAGTTACGGTGCTCAGATTCTTCTCTGTTCGGAAATTGGTTCAGAAGGACGTAACTTCCAGTTTGCCAGTGACTTGATCCTATTTGATTTACCTGCAAACCCTGACGTACTTGAACAACGTATTGGTCGTCTAGATCGTATTGGTCAGGAAAATCGCATTCAAATTCACGTGCCGTATTTGATCGGTACAGCGCAAGAGCGCATGTTCCGTTGGTACAACGAAGCACTCAATATTTTTAGCAATATTTCTCCAACAGCACAAACGCTGCAAGAGAATTTTATTGTTGAATTGAAAGACTGTTTATTGGCTGATCAAGGTCAGACGTTTGAGGATTTACTTGAAGAAGTGAATGTACAACGTCAAGCTTTGGAAGCTGAGCTACAAGCGGGTCGTGATCGTTTGCTTGAGTACAACTCTTGTCGCCCAGTCGTTGCACAGGGTATTGTACAAGCACTTGAAGACTATGATGACAACACGACTTTGCCAATGTTTGTGAAGCGTTTCATGTCATCGACCAATATTGACTTTGATGAGCAAAGCAATGGTACGGTGATCATCAAACCGACTGATCAGATGCAAGTTCAAGGCATTACCTTGGACGAAGAGGGTATGACAGCAACTTTCTATCGTGATCAGGCTCAAATCCGCGAAGATGCACAATATTTGACCTTGGAACACCCATTTATTGAAAGTGTGATGGAAATGATCCGCACACAATCATTTGGTAGTACTAACGTTGCATTACTTAAATCGAATGCGTTAAAACAAGGTTCGGTCTTACTCGAAGTTTGGTTTAAGGTCGATGTAGTTGCACCAAAAGGGTTGAACTTACCGTCAAGTTTGCCGAAGCAATTGATTCGTGTGTTACTGAGCGAAACAGGTCAAGATTTATCTGCCAAGATCGATCCAAGTATTTTGCGCCCATATTTGCATCATCTCGATGGCAATAGCTGCCGTCAAGTTGTGAAAGCACGCCGTGACGTGATTGAACAGCGTTACGCACAAGCTTTAGATATTGCCAAAACCTCTTTGCCTGAATTGATGCAACAAGCTAAAGAGCATTATGGCAGTAAATGGCAATATGAAATTGACCGTTTAACCTATCTTAAGCAATTTAACCCAAGTATTCGTCAAGATGAAATTGAGCGTTTACAAAAGTTCCAGAAAGAGGGCTTGGCTCTACTCGATGGTCTTTCTGTGACACCAGAAGCGATTCAGGTACTGGTTGTGGTTAAACCATAATTAGCGCTGATAAAAAAGAGGACTGAATTGTCCTCTTTTTTTGTCTTGAAAAAACTAAACTTAGTTTTGGTCAATATTGGCTTCTAAGAACCATAAATATTGATCTAGATCTTCGAGTGCTGCATGGATAATATCTTCAGAGATTGGATCTTTAATTTGCTCGATTGTATCTCGAAGATGATTTGCAACGACACCATAACGATCAGCTAGCTCTTTTAAGTGATCTTGCACTGCATGGATTGCAACAGGGTAAGGCTTGAGATGTGAGGTCTCTGAAACCGTTTGGGTTGTTCCGAGCGCTGTTCCACCAATCTGTACCGCACGCTCTGCGACATTGTCTAAATGGGTGATCAATGAAGTACGGAACATATCTAACATTTCATGTACCGCAATAAAATTACTGCCCCGCATATTCCAATGCGCTTGTTTGGTAAGCAATGATAGATCAATAAGATTTGCAAGAATTTGATTTAAAATTTTAACGGTGGCTTCTTTGATAGAATCATCTAAATTATTACGAGTATATACTTTCAAAGCCGCTGCTGAAGAATTCATAGTTACCTCATTCAATTATAATGTAATGAAACATCGTGAATAAAAACCATTCTGTTCTAGCTTAAGCGCAGAATGCCTGAATGAATGTTTTAATTCGCAAGGCTTTTGTAATTTTCCTTATCATCATTTTTCTTTTTATTACTTTGCTAAATCAGTCGCAATGATAGATTGATCTATTGAATCTGAATAGCCCGAATATAATTCAGATCAAACCAGCATCTTTGCATTCTAATTTAATGTAAGCGTAAAAAATCGGTGCAACGATTAAGCCACTTAATCCGAAAATCGATTCAAAGATTAGCATAGCCAAAAGTACTTCCCATGCACTTGCATTAATTTTTGTACCAATGATTTTTGCATTTACGAAATATTCAAGTTTATGAATGATGACTAAATATGCTAAAGCGATGGCTGCTACTGAGAGTGAAATGGTTAAGCCAGCCATAATAATTAAAGTATTAGAAATCAAGTTACCAATAATAGGTAAAAGACCAAAAATGAAGGTCAAAATAGTCAGTGTTTTAGCAAAAGGTAAATGGATATGGAATAGAGGCAAAACGATAAAAACAAAAATGATAAATAGTGCTGTATTGATTAAAGAGATTTTTACTTGAGCAAAGACAACATTTTTAAATGAAATCGAAAGCTTCTGAATACGATGTAAAATAGCAGCTTTAAAGACAGGTTGTGGTGCGTGCTGCTTAAAGTTCTGAATTGAAACCAAGATACCTACAATTAAACCGATCAGCATGGTCGCTAAGTTATGCAGAATATCGGTACCTGTATTTTTAACAATCGAAATATTATTCTTGATGAAGGACAAAATCTGATTCTTGATATCTGCAACACTATGAGGAAGATAACCAGGGACATATTGACTCATTTCAGCTTGGAATTTAATGAGAGTTTGATCAATCTTAAAGTTAAACGAGTTAAGACCTGTTCCTTTTAAATCATAGATCACAAAGCTAATTAAACTAGTAATAAAAAATCCAATCAAAAATGTGGTCAAAATTCCAAGAATAATACTGATAAAGATACGCGCACGTTGTCCATCAATATGTTTTTCAACAATTGAGCTTAGACTGTTAATAATTTCGAAAATCAAGAAACCTGCAAAAAAACTAGGCAACAAATGCAGGGGAATGACCATCATTAAAAATAAAAACATCAGAATAAAACTGGAGATGATACTTTGACGGTCATTGAGAAGGGTCATGATCTGTACGCCTAAATTTGCTTGTAGTCATGATAAATGACAAAGATATATACCAAATGAAGATAGTCTATGCTGATGAAATTGCTTAATCAATTTCCATTTTATCGAAATGACGAGCACCTTCTAAAATCATACGAATCATTACCATGGTTTGCTCTGCAACGTCAGTTCGTTGTTCAGCAGGTAAATCAATCACTTTTGCGCCCATATTGAATACCAATTGGGTAATCGCTTTAGCCGCAATGTCAGCATGACTGATTTTACTATTATTCATTTGTTCTAGGCGAATCAGGTCTTCTTGTAATTCTTGCTGAAAGAAATTTAGCTGACGGTCTACAGCGAGTTTATATGAGGTTGAGCCCGTATATCCTTCGCGTAATAATAAGCTGAGATAACCTTCATCGGCATCGAGCTGTTGAATGAAAACTTCAACTGAACTTCGAATAATGCTTTGCTGCATAGATGCCTGCAAACGCGCTTCGCGAATGATTTTACGTAATACCAAACCTGCACGATCGATCAGAGCGATAGCCAGTTCATCAATATCTTTAAAATGTCGATAAAAACTATTTGGTGCAATGCCTGCTTCACGCGCTACTTCACGTAAGCTCAAAGATGCAATACTTTTTTGTGGACCAATTAAATTCAGTGTCGCCTGAAAAAGTTCTTCTTTGGTAATGGTTGCTTTTCTACCAACCGAACGTACAGGAGATTTCATAGCAATGACATCTTGTTCATTTAGTGAGTCATGACCGAGCGGTAAAAAAGTAGAAGACTGAACCATTATTTTCAAAATATAAGTAAGCTACTCGGGATTATAGCGATTGTCTGACTACTTGGGAAATGTAAATTCTTATACGAATATATATACAAATATATATACATATGTATAATAATTAAAAAATGATCAGAGTTCCCGCTCATGCAAGCAGTCGAAAAGAGAATTTCTCTATTCAATTCAATAGCCCAAAGCGTAATTACGAACCATGATGCCAATTTTTGGCTACAAAAAATCAATCCACTGTGGTCTTTGAATCAATCACTCGCTAAAGTTGTAAAAAAACAAACGGTAGCTAAAGATACGGTAAGTCTTATTCTGCAATGCAATCGTCATGTACAACGCGGTGTTGCAGGGCAGCATCATCCTGTCACCGTTGAAATAGCAGGGCGTCATTACGAACGCACGTATAGCTTGATGCAATTAGATGCAGACCATCTCTGTTTAACCGTCAAAAAAGTTGATCAAGGTTTGGTGAGTTCATGGTTGGTTGAGCAAGCTAAAGTAGGGGATATTGTCTATTTAGGGCAACCTTATGGTGATATGCAGCAGCATATTCAAACTCCTAACTTGTTATTACTTGCAGCAGGTAGCGGCATTACCCCGATGCTGAGCCTGATCGAAAGTTTGAGTCAAACTAAACAGTTTTCGACGACATCTTTACAGTTGATGTATTGGGTGAAAACTCAAGCCGATGCAGCCTATGCTGAATATTTCAAAGAAACAGCGGAAAACTTTCCTCATTTCAGTTATCAAATTTTTTATACCCAAGAACAAGATCAACGCTTGAACCAGAGTTATGTTGATCAAATTTCAGCTTTAAATGAAACCACTGTATATGCCTGTGGTCCATCGGGTTTTGTGAGTACAGCAGAAAAATTATTTTCTTGTGCTGCTTTGCTTCAAACCGAGGCTTTTAGTTTAAGCCAATTTGATGTGGATGCTTCGGAAACTGGTTTTATAAATGTGAGATTGACTCAATCCAACAAAACGGTTGCGATACCTAAAGGGCAATCCATTCTTTTTAGTTTGGAACATCAAGGGATTAAACCTAATCATGGTTGTCGTATGGGCATTTGTAATAAATGCGCCTGCACTAAAGCGCAAGGCTCAACGAAGAATTTGTTGAATGGTTCAGCGAATCATGAACCAGCTCAACTATTAAAAATTTGTGTAAATTCCGCTCAGTCTGATCTAGTGATTGATCTATAAATGAGAAATTAATTATGAATATGCCTGTTAAAATTGAATATTTTAAAAATCCAAAAAATCGTGATTTGACTGCTTCAGAATTAGATGCTTTTGCTCGAGAATTAGATCAGATCAAGCAAGAAGTATTAGATGACTTAGGCGAAAAAGATGCGAAGTATATTCGCCGTGTTTATTCCTCAATCCGTTATAGCAGCTTACTCGGACGAGCTTTGTTGTTTGCAGGATGGTTTCCACCAGCATGGTTGTTAGGAACGGGGCTATTGGGTTTTGCCAAAATTATGGAAAACATGGAGTTAGGTCATAATGTGATGCATGGACAATATGACTGGATGAATGATCCAAAATTTAATGGTCAGACTTACGAATGGGATACCGTTGGAACCTCAGATAATTGGCGTCAAACACATAACTACAAACACCACACTTATACCAATGTGAAAGGTATGGATGATGATGTGGGTTATGGTGTATTTCGTCTATTTCCAGAACAACGTTGGACAAAGTTTACTTTAATTCAACCGATTTATATTGTGCCATTCAGCTTATTATTCCAGTGGGGAGTTGCGATTCAAAATCTTGAACTCGGCAAAGTGATTTATAAGCGTAAATCAATGACGCAATTTAAACGAGAATGGCAACCAGCACAGAAAAAAATAGCGAAGCAACTTTTTAAAGATTATGTGTTTTTCCCATTGATTGCAGGACCTTCAGCGATCCCAGTTTTTACTGGAAATTTAGTTGCTAATGGGATTCGTAATATTTGGACTTTTAGTATTATTTTTTGTGGTCATTTTACTAAAGATGCAGAAGTGTTTCCTAAAACAGTGCTGCAAGATGAAAGTCGCGGTCATTGGTACATGCGTCAAATTCGTGGTTCATCCAATTTGACTGGCTCGGAAGCATTTCATATTTTGACAGGACATTTGAGCCATCAAATTGAACATCATTTGTTCCCAGATATTCCTGCACGCCGTTATCGCCAAATTGCACCGAAAGTTGAAGCGGTTTGTAAAAAATATGGTTTGAATTACAACAATGCCAGCTTTGTAAAGCAATTTGGTGAAGTTGTCGGACGTATTTTTAAATATGCCTTGCCGTTAAAAAAATAAATGTTAGGAGAGCGTATGCGATACGCTCCTACGATTTTATTTAAACTGAATCGACCCATTGGCGCTAACCGTGATTTTGGATTCACCAGCCGCCATGTCTTGTGCTGGAGCTGCCTCAGCCATCGCAAATTTTGCCATACCACCACGCATCATTGGTTGAGGGAAATAATTACTTGTATTCAAATTTAAACTGACCAGATTATATTGCGTTTTATTCCAAGCTTGGGTAATTGCTTGTGCGCGTTGCTGAAAGTTTTTAGAAGCTTCAATCATCAGTTCATTTTCAACTTTTTTACGTTGTTCGTCAGATACGCTAAAACTAATCGATTGGGTCTGAAAGCTCTGTTGTAGTTCACTAATCAACTGGCTTGCTGCTTTAAAGTCTTTACTTTCAATTTGGATTTCTGCGCGTGCGCGCCATTCTTTTAACTTATTATTATCATTGTCGTAAATAGGGTAAGTGCTTTGAGCACCTGTTTCGACTTTTACTCGTGTGTATTTACGTGAAATAGCCTGTGCTTGATTCATTAATTGATTGATTTGATTCGAAAGCTCTGCGGGTTGCTTATTGCTTCTTTCAATATAAAGCACAGCACGCATTTCATCATTGGCAACTTGGCGTGCTGCATCAGCTTGGATATTGACGATATTATAGTTTAATTGGTTGGAATCTTGGGCAAATGCGCTTGAACTGAGAGCTGCACCTAACATCATCGAAGCGAGTGCTAAAGTACGCATAAATTTTTCCTTAAAGTGACGATTAACAAATTATTTTTACAACTTTCATATTAAAAAGAACTGATGTTGAACTTCTGCAGATTTTGTGGTGTCTTTGTAATAAATTTGAGATGTTTTGCAATAAGAAAATAAAAGTATTTAAATAATAAATAGTTATGATGGTGATTTTGACCATTTATCTAAAAATTAATATGTAGATAAAAAAAGCATACTTTCTTTCGCTTGTCACATAGTATGATGATAATTCATCATAGTTAATTGTAAGAAACATTTTTTCAATAATATTAGATGAATGTCAGGCATAAAAAGAGTTTATTTTATTTCAAAATTAGGTATCATCTCGCACCTAGTTGAAAGATATAAAACATTTTGTCTGCACTAGATTCTAAAAAGCACCGAGTCAAACGACCGCAAGTCACCAGACTTATTTCTTTTACCCATATCAGAGATGGTAATTCGATATGAGCGTTACTTCCGTAAACCCTGCCGCTAATGCATCCAACGAATATTATTTGACTCGCCAAAGTCAGATGGAATCAAATGTTCGTAGTTATCCACGTAAATTACCGATAGCGATAGCGAAAGCACAGGGCTGCTGGGTTACAGATGTTGAGGGTACTCAATACCTCGACTGTTTAGCTGGGGCAGGAACATTGGCTTTAGGTCATAATCATCCTGCGGTGATTCAAAGTATTCAAGATACATTGGCAAGTGGCTTGCCTTTGCATACTTTAGACTTAACGACTCCTTTAAAAGATGCTTTTACTGAAGCACTTTTGGCTTACTTGCCAGGCGGTAAAGAAGAATATTGCTTACAGTTCTGTGGACCATCTGGTGCAGATGCTACAGAAGCGGCGATTAAACTGGCTAAAACATATACTGGTCGTAGTTCTGTGATCAGTTTTTCAGGTGGATACCACGGTATGACTCATGGTTCACTGTCTATGACAGGTAACTTGAGTGCTAAAAATGCCGTGAATGGTCTTATGCCTGGCGTTCAGTTTATGCCATATCCACATGAATATCGTTGCCCACTTGGTTTAGGTGGTGAAGCGGGTGTTGATGCTTTGACTTACTTCTTTGAAAATTTCATCGAAGATGTTGAAAGTGGTGTAACGAAACCTGCTGCTGTGATTCTTGAAGCAATTCAAGGTGAAGGCGGTGTCGTAACTGCACCTGTTAAGTGGTTACAAAAAATTCGTGAAGTGACTGAAAAGCACAACATCGTTTTAATTTTGGACGAAGTTCAAGCTGGTTTTGCACGTTCAGGTAAAATGTTTGCCTTTGAACATGCAGGTATCGAGCCTGATGTTGTGGTAATGTCAAAAGCTGTGGGTGGTGGTTTACCACTTGCGGTACTGGGTATTAAGCGTAAGTTTGATGCTTGGCAGCCAGCAGGTCACACGGGTACTTTCCGTGGCAACCAGTTGGCAATGGGTACAGGTTTAATGGTTCTAAAAACTATTTCTGAACAAAACCTAGCTCAAAATGCGCAAGAGCGTGGTGACTTCTTACAAGCTGAATTCAAAAAGTTAGCTCAAGAATTCCCATGTATTGGTAATGTCCGTGGTCGTGGTTTGATGATCGGCGTTGAAATCGTTGATGAGCGTAAACCAGCTGACCATATGGGTTCACTTCCTGCTGATGCACAATTAGCTGCGGCAATTCAAACAGCTTGTTTCAACAATAAACTTTTACTTGAGAAAGGTGGTCGTAACGGTACTGTAATTCGTTTACTTTGCCCACTTATCATCAATCAAGACGAATGTGTTGAAGTGGTTGCACGCTTCAAAAAAGCAATTGCAGAAGCTTTAAAAGCAGTACGAGGCTAATCCATGGTTGATTTTGCAGAACATCGTAAAGCGTTACTCTGCAATGATGCACAATCCATTGCTGACTATCAGTCAGCAATGGGCGAAGCGGTTAAAGCCGTTTCAGCATGGTTGCAAAATGATAAAATGTACACAGGTGGAAGTATTAAAGATTTGCGTGCAGCAATTTCTTTTAATCCATCAAAAGAAGGTTTAGGTGTACAACAATCATTACAACGTATGGTTGAGCTTTTCCTCAACAAAAGTTTAAAAGTACATCATCCACACTCACTTGCACATTTGCATTGTCCAACGATGGTGATGAGCCAAATTGCGGAAGTGTTAATCAATGCAACGAACCAATCTATGGATTCATGGGATCAAAGCCCTGCGGGTTCATTGATGGAAGTTCAACTTATTGATTGGTTACGCCAAAAAGTGGGCTATGGCGCAGGTCAAGCAGGTGTATTCACTTCAGGTGGAACACAATCAAACCTGATGGGTGTGTTACTGGCGCGTGACTGGTGCATCTCGAAAAACTGGCAAGACGAAAACGGCAAGCCGTGGTCGGTTCAGCGTGATGGTATTCCAGCAGAAGCAATGAAGAACGTCAAAGTCATCTGTTCTGAAAATGCACACTTC
This sequence comes from Acinetobacter sp. 5862, assembly GCF_024494585.1. Taxonomy (NCBI): domain Bacteria; kingdom Pseudomonadati; phylum Pseudomonadota; class Gammaproteobacteria; order Moraxellales; family Moraxellaceae; genus Acinetobacter; species Acinetobacter sp. 5862. Next base: position 67,709 of record NZ_JANHGP010000036.1, on the reverse strand, counting down.
TCTGTGCAAAAGAACATGGCAATGATGGGGATGGGCTTCCAGTCAGTCGTGACGGTTCCTGTGAATGAAAATGCACAGATGGATGTTGATGCACTGGAAAAAACCATGGCACATCTTCAGGCTGAAGGCAAAATCGTGGCTTGTGTTGTTGCAACAGCAGGTACGACTGATGCTGGTGCGATTGATCCGCTCAAGAAAATCCGTGAAATTACCACCAAGTATGGTTCATGGATGCATATTGATGCGGCTTGGGGTGGTGCACTGATTCTTTCCAATGACCATCGTGCAATGTTAGATGGTATTGAATTATCCGACTCAATCACACTTGATTTCCATAAGCATTATTTCCAAAGCATTAGCTGTGGTGCTTTCTTGTTGAAAGACGAAGCAAACTATCGCTTTATGCATTATGAAGCAGAATATTTAAACTCTGCTTATGATGAAGAACATGGTGTACCTAACCTTGTATCTAAATCATTACAAACGACACGTCGTTTCGATGCATTGAAATTATGGATGACAGTTGAAGCATTAGGTGAAGAGCTTTATGGTTCAATGATCGACCATGGTGTGAAATTAACACGTGAAGTTGCAGACTATATCAAAGCAACTGCAGGTCTTGAATTGTTGGTTGAACCACAATTCGCTTCAGTCCTGTTCCGTGTAGTACCAGAAGCTTATCCTGCTGAATTTATCGATAGCTTAAACCAAAACGTGGCAGATGAATTATTTGCTCGTGGCGAAGCGAATATTGGTGTAACCAAAGTGGGTAATGTTCAATCATTGAAGATGACCACTTTAAGCCCAGTTGCAACGCTTGAAAACGTTCAAAACTTGCTTGCACTTGTGTTGGCAGAGGCTGATCGTATTAAAGATGCAATTGCTGCAGGAACTTATGTTCCAGCGATTGACTAATCGATTTGCTTTCTAAGAGAAAGGCACATTCATGTGCCTTTTTTATTTTTTAGTCTGTGAGATTGAGCTTAGAAAGATTTAGTTCATATGAATATACCTTTCATTTAATCTCAAGTAATTTTCGGAATAGCTTTAGATAGACGTGTAAATGGCTATTGGAAACCTGATTTTATTTCATTTAGAACCAAGTCGACGGATTAAAACTAATATTACATAGACATTTGTCATATAGTTTTCATTACTAAGGCTGTCAAATTTGTATTTCTAGTTTGATTTCTTATATGTCGTGTTTTTAAGTAAAAAATTATAAATTACAATCATTAAGATAATTTTCTTTTGCTATTTTTATCAAAAAATTCTTTTCTTTATGACTGAAAATTTTCAAATAAAAAATGATCATCATAAAAGCGTCATAAAGTTGTCACTTAATTGTCATATTATCTCCTCAAAATGCAGTTAACTAAAGTACAACACTTGAATTAAAAAGAGTTGTAAATCAAATTGTATAAATGAGAGAAAACAGAATGCGCTTAAATCCACGTCATATCGCAATTGCATTAGCTGTATCTGGAGTAGCCGTAGCAACAACTGCGAATGCAGCTCGTGATACGATTCAAATCGCTGGTTCTTCAACTGTATTACCATATGCAAGTATTGTTGCTGAAGACTTTGGGAATACCTTCCCGCAATTTAAAGCACCCGTTGTTGGTTCTGGTGGTACTTCAGGTGGTTTAAAGCAATTCTGTCAAGGTGTTGGCGATAATACCATCGATATTGCAAACGCTTCACGTAAAATTAAAGATTCTGAGCTTGCTGCATGTAAAAAAGCAGGCGTAAATCAAGTTCAAGAAATCAAAATTGGTTATGACGGTATTGTATTTGCGTCTAACTCAAGAAAGGGTGCTTATAACTTAGATCCAGTACATGTATTTACTGCATTAGCTGCACAGCTTCCTTCAGGTGGTAAATTGGTTCCAAACCCATATACACGATGGAACCAAATTGATGATGACTTACCAAATGAACCGATTACTTTAGTTATTCCAGCAACAAACCATGGTACGCGTGAAGTGTTCCAAGAAAAAATGGTTGAAGCGGGTTGTGAATCATTTGCTTATTTCAAAAACTTAGATAAAGAAGCTCAGAAAAAAGCGTGCTCTACATTCCGTAAAGATGGTCGCGTAATCGAAATCGCTGGTGACTATACAGAAACTCTTGCTCGTTTAAAAACTTCTCCTAATGCAGTGGGCGTATTTGGTTTAGGTTTCTATGACCAAAACCGCGATAAATTACGTGTTGCGACAGTAAATGGTGTATTACCTTCTGAGAAAACAGTTTTAAGTGGTCAATACCCAGTATCTCGTGCACTTTACTTCTATGTGAAAGGCGAGCATTTAAAATCAATTAAAGGTTTACCGCAATACGTAGAATATTTCTTAAATAAGAAAGCTTCTGGTAAAGGTTCTAAATTAGAAAAAGCTGGCTTGATCAGTATGAGCGATAAAGAACGTGCAAAAGTTCTAGCTGATTTCAAAGCGGGTAAAACAGTTAAGTAATATTGTTAAAAGGGAGGCTGGTGCGACTTAGGTTCATCAGCCTTTTTGTCTAACTAAGTTTTTTCAAATGATGAAAATTGAGAAAACAGTGGAGATTACATGAATCTGCTACTTATCGGTGTGTTATTAGCCCTTGTGGCAATTGCATATCAAATCGGGCTGAGCAAAAGCCGTAACCTAGCAGGTAAGGGAAACAACTCAGCAACTTTGCATTCACGTCCAGGTTATTATGGTGCGTTGGTCGCTTTGTGGTGTGGTGTTCCTGCTTTTTTAATTTTGATCATTTGGAATTTGGTCGAACCAAGTGTCCTTCAACATATTATTTTTAACAATATTCCAGCATCGGTCAGTGCAACTTTAGATGAAGCAAGCCGTGAGGTTTTAATCGATCGTGTTCAAGCGATTGCGTCTGGTTTTGGGGTTACAGATCATCCAGCAGCTTATGAGCTAGCAGCTGCACAACAACTTGCTAAATTTGAAACCATAGGTTCTTTTGCAAAATTGGCAATCGTAATTAGTGCTGGTTTAGCAGGTTTAGTTTGGGCAAAACGTCATGTGAGTCAGCAATTTCGTGCTCGTAATCAGGTTGAAAAAGCCATTAATGTTGGTTTGATCCTATGTTCTGGTGTAGCGATTCTCACAACGATTGGTATTGTACTGTCAATGTTGAGTGAAGCATTACATTTTTTCCGTTTTGTTAGTCCAGCAGATTTTTTCTTTGGCACAGAATGGAATCCAGGTTTTAGCACGTCAGGTAATGCAGAGGGAAGTTACGGTATCTTGCCATTAATTTGGGGTACTTTAATGGTCAGTGGTATTGCGTTATTAGTTGCAGTACCAGTGGGATTGATGATTGCGATTTATCTAGCTGAATATGCATCTCCAAACTTACGCTCTTGGGCAAAACCAACAATTGAAGTATTAGCGGGTATTCCAACCATCGTTTATGGTGTATTTGCTTTAATGGTCATTGGTCCATTCTTCAAAATGATTGGTGAAAGTGTTGGTATTGATATTAATGCAACAAGTGCACTGACTGCGGGTTTTGTCATGGGGATTATGATCATCCCATTTGTTTCATCGCTTTCAGATGACATTATTACTCAAGTTCCTCGCGCGTTACGTGATGGTTCATTGGGTTTAGGTGCAACCAAATCAGAAACGATTCGCCAAGTTGTATTACCAGCAGCATTACCGGGTATTACAGGGGCATTTCTACTTGCAGTGTCTCGTGCCGTAGGTGAAACCATGATTGTGGTACTTGCAGCAGGGAACAGTCCATTATTGCATGCAAATCCATTTGAAGCGGTTTCAACAGTGACTGTAACCATTGTTAAACAGTTAACTGGTGATACAGATTTTGCGAGTCCACAAGCATTAGTGGCATTTGCACTTGGTTTAACTTTGTTTGTGATTACTTTGGGTTTAAACATTATTGCACTATATATCGTGCGCAAATATCGTGAGCAATACGAATGAGTTCAAATACATCTCCTCTGGATCAGAACGTATTTGATCCACAAGTAGCTGCTGAACAACGTGAGCAGCGTAAAGCAATCATTCAAAGCTCTCTCGCAAAGCGTCATCGTAAAGAAAAGGCATTTCGCTTTGCAGGTTTCTCTGCGGTGATGATTGGTCTTGCATTTGTTGCTTTACTGTTCGTTAGTATTTTAGCAAAAGGTTTGCCTTCATTTTGGCAAAATAGTATGACCGTTCCTGTGTATTTTGATCCTGCAATTATTAATGTAGGAGCAAAGCCAAAGCAGACTGCTGGTGAGACACCTGCTCATTTTGAAGAGCGCTTTGTGGCTTGGCAAACTGAAATGGGTATGGTGGATTGGGACGCACTTATTGTTAATGGTATTGTGGCTAAAGATCCAGCACTTGAGTCACAACGTGATTATTTGAATAGTTTGTACACGAGTTCAGAAGCCTATCGTTTACGTGACATGGTGCTTGAGAATCCAGCATTAATTGGTACTAAAGAAGAGATTAAATTCTTAGCGGACGCCAATGTGGATGTGTGGTTAGCAGGTAATATTGATCGTTCTTTACCAGATGACCAACAGCAGCTTGATCCAGAAGTTCGTCAACTTGCAGATAAACTAAAAGCAAATGGTGTTATTGAAAATACATTTAATACGAATTTATTTATCAGTCCAGACTCTCGTAGCTCACCAGCAACAAGTGGTTTAGCGGGCGCGTTTATGGGTTCGTTATTCATGATGTTGATTGTAATCTTGATTTCAATTCCAATCGGGGTTGCAAGTGCGATTTATCTTGAAGAATTTGCACCTAAAAACATCATGACTGACATCATTGAAGTCAATATCAATAATTTGGCGGCGGTACCTTCGATTGTATTTGGTCTACTCGGCGCGGCGATCTTTATTGGTTGGATGCATTTACCATTGTCTGCACCGTTGGTTGGTGGTCTGGTACTCAGTCTCATGACTCTACCAACCGTGATTATTACCACACGTGCTTCATTAAAAGCTGTGCCACCTTCAATTCGTCAGGCAGCGCTTGGCTTAGGTGCATCAAAAGTTCAAACAGTGTTTCATCATGTGCTACCACTCGCGTTGCCAGGAATCATGACAGGATCAATTATTGGTGTTGCACATGCTTTGGGTGAAACCGCACCATTACTATTAATTGGTATGAGTGCTTTCGTTGCGAGTGTTCCAGCTACGCCACTGGATCAGGCAACAGCCTTACCTGTACAAGTTTATTTATGGCAGGGAAATGAGTTACGTAACTTCTTTGAAGGACGTACTGCTGCTGCGATTATTGTGTTACTTGCATTAATGATTGGTTTAAATAGCCTTGCAATTTGGCTTCGTAAGAAATTTGAAGTGCGTTGGTAGTTGAGGAGAGTACAATGAATACGATTGATATTATGAACGCCGTAGAAAAGGATAAGTCAGTGAATCCACAGCAAACAGAATTTACTTCATCTGAAGCGCCAGTTCAGCAATCGAATACTGCGTTTGTTTCTCAGTTTGAAACAGCTTCATCGAATAAAAAGCCAAAAGTAAATGATGTGAAAATCAGTACCAAAGATGTTCATGTTTATTATGGTGAAACTGAAGCAATCAAAGGTATTGATATCGATATTTATCAAAATGAAGTGATTGCATTTATTGGACCATCGGGTTGTGGTAAGTCAACATTCCTGCGTACCTTAAACCGTATGAATGACACGATTGACAGTTGTCGCGTGACTGGTAAAGTAACACTCGATAACCAAGATATTTACGATCCAAATCTTGATGTAGTGTTGCTGCGTGCTCAAGTGGGTATGGTATTCCAAAAGCCAAATCCATTCCCGAAATCAATTTTTGATAACGTTGCTTACGGACCAAAACTGCATGGTTTAGCACGTGATAAATATGACTTAGAAGAAATTGTTGAAAATAGCCTACGTAAAGCGGGTTTATGGGATGAAGTGAAAGATCGTCTCAGCCAACCAGGTACTGGTTTATCAGGTGGTCAGCAACAACGTTTATGTATCGCGCGTACCATTGCTGTAAGTCCAGAAGTCATCTTAATGGATGAACCATGTTCAGCACTGGATCCAATTGCGACCGCAAAAATTGAAGAGTTGATTTCAGAACTTTCTGAACAGTATACCATTGCGATCGTAACTCACTCGATGCAACAGGCTGCACGTGTTTCTGATCGTACTGCATACTTCCACTTGGGTGATTTGATCGAAGTCAATTCAACTGAAAAAGTATTTACACAACCAGATCATCAATTGACTGAAGCTTATATTACGGGTCGTTTTGGTTGATTCTTGCTGAATAAATTAAAGAGCCTTCGGGCTCTTTTTTTATGAGATAGATGAAAATGAATCTATTTTGCAAAATCACTATTGAATTTTTATTCAACAGGCCACATCTTAGTCGAATAAAGCCGAACTTATAGAGCACTTACTTTATGTTATTCCATTTACCTAAATTTCCTGCTGAAATTCGTATTAGTCATTTAAATGCGCGTGTGAATGAACAAAGAAAAAGAATTGCACAAACAACAGCATCTCGTTTGGAATTACTGCAACTCGTTCAACAACTTGCTAAAGAAGCAAAGATTCGAAAAAAGAATGATCAAAAAATTTATGTGCTTGACTTTAAAGGGGATGTGCAAGCATCTGCGGTAGATACTATTCGTGAAGAAATTACTTTAATTTTAGCAACTGCAAAAGCAGGGCATGACCGTGTCGTTGTACGTTTAGAAAGCCCTGGTGGTATGGTTCATGGTTATGGTCTAGCTGCTGCTCAATTGGTTCGTTTACGTGATGCCGGTTTTAATGTCACGATTTGTGTGGATAAAGTCGCTGCAAGTGGCGGTTATATGATGGCATGTATTGCCAATGAAATTATTTCTGCTCCTTTTGCGGTTGTAGGTTCGATAGGAGTGGTTGCTCAAGTTCCAAACTTCAATCGTTTATTGAAGCAACACAATGTTGATTTCGAGCTGTATACTGCGGGCGAATACAAACGTACTGTGACGATGTTTGGTGAGAATACGCCGGAAGGTAAAGCGAAATTTGAAGAAGAGTTACAACAAACACATTCTTTATTTAAGCACTTTGTTGAGAAGTATCGTCCACAATTAGATGTTGCTCAGGTTGCAACAGGTGAGCACTGGTACGGTGAAGATGCACGTGAATTAAATCTGGTAGATAAATTACAGACCTCGGATGAATATTTGTTAAGCCTATTACCAAAACATGATGTGTATGTGATTAATACCCGTAAGCGCCCAACTTTTGGTGAAAAACTAGGTTTGCAGGCAGCACAAATGGCTGAGACTCTGATTCCAACGGTGATGGGTAAAATCGCTGATAGCCTCGCCAAGGCAAACAACACGTTGGTTCAGATGCGTGACCCTAAGTTTTAATCAATTTGTCCTGATCAAAGAAAAGCACCTGTTTAAGGTGCTTTTCTTTTGCTTTTGCCTAAATAGAGCAGCCCTGTAAAGATTGATCCGATTGTGGCCAGAAACATATCCTTGTGTGCATCCCACATATCTCCCTGCTGTCCATTATAGTTTTCTGCATCTTCAGGCGATAAACCAATGGATAGTCCCCATTCGAGCAACTCATAGAGCATACTGGAAGCCATCACAAACTGGATCACCAACATGAACAAGGTCAATGGTTTTGCGGAAGGAAACCAGACCTGAAAACAACGGAGAAAAAATGGGTAAAGCAATAATCCATAAGCAAAATGCACCAGTCGATCATACATGTTGCGAGACCAGCCCATCACCTGATTCAGGTCAAAATGAAATAGGGACTTTAACCATTCATTGTAAGGCACATAGGAGTACAAATAATGTGCCGCAACAATATGGATGAAAAGAAAAAGCAGGTACAAGCAAAAACTGGAAAAATTGATGCCTATTTTTTTCATGCTGATGATCAGCACAACCAGCATAAACACAGTGCCCGCCTGATGCAGGAGATAGGACTCAAACTCAAGCGGCTGTATGCTGGCAATTGCCACGGCAAGGGCGATGATCCCAAGCGCAATATAATGTTTTAAACCAAGTTGTTTTTCAATCATGCTGCATCCGAGAAGAAAAAATCATCAGGCAGGTTGATTTATCATTGTTCGGTTGAAACTGGTATTAAAGGTGACACTGCAACCCCACCAAGCGCCTGACAAGCCTGTAGATAGAGCTGGTACTTTTGTTGTACAACTTCATCGAGTGGAATGTCAAACAGGTCCTCACCATTTTTATACTGTTCAATATAGGTGCTGGCTTTGTCCTTGTTTGCGGCAAGGGTCTGTTGATAAAAATTGGTAATGGAAGAAGTGGCAAGCTGGCTGGTCTCCACATTGCTACACTGGAAACGCTGTAAAATTTTTTCAGCACGTTTGACTTCACTTGATTGTCCAAATACACATCCTGTTAATTGGGCAATCACAATCAGCACGCATAAGATCTTCATGATATTTAGAATAAAAATTTTTAAAGATTGTTATTGTATATAGAATTTATTCTGTAAATAAATTAATTATGTCTAATATAAGCAATTAAATGAATTAAATAGTTTGGCATAAAATCCAGTTTTGAGATGAAGCGCATATTTTTTTCTATATATTTGATTTTAATCATGTAATATAACTGGGAAAACAAAAATGAAAAATTTATCCTGTTTTATCTTATTTTTCTCCTGTGCCTGTCATGCAGGGGATTATAATTTTTTTACAGAGGTCAATGATGATACTGAAGAAATGTTTGACTCTGCCTATCCACAGCAAGAGAAAACAGATTATTCAATTCTGCATAACCTGTTTTTCCAAGATGATCGTTGGCGTGTTTATAACTATACCGCTTACCAAACCAATCAATTTAATCAAAAGATATTAACAGGAGATACGAGCAATCTATCTTTAGGTGATTTTTCGATTTCACTTGGATACGGTATGGTGTATCAATTGAATAAAAATAATCGGATTGGTTATGAATATCTTTCCAGTTTTCCATTTGATCGGGGCCAATTAATTCGATTATTTTGGTTGCGCATTTTTTAAGATTTTTTTTGGTACAAACCCGCTCTGATAATTCCTGCTTTGGTTTCTTTAATTTTTTGCCAACTAGATGGAAGTTTTAATTGAGATAATTCTCGATCTGCCTCTACATAAATAAAGGCATTTTCCGTAATAATAGGATCAGCTAATTCAGCAAGTTCTTCCCATAATTCTAGGTCGTAGGGGGGGTCTAAAAAAACAACCTCAAAATGAGTATTTAATTGCTTTAATGCTTGCTGTGCAGTGAGTGTTAGTAGCTGACAATTTTCTGCTTTTAGCAATTGAATGTTTTCTTTTAAAAAGCGAGCTTGAATCGGGTTGGGTTCGATCATGACGACTTTTGCAGCGCCCCGTGATAAAGCTTCAAATGCTAGCGCACCAGAGCCGCTACATAAATCTAAAACTTGTGAATTTTGTATATCCCACATGAGCCAATTAAATAATGTTTCTCTTACTCGATCTGGTGTCGGACGTAAACCTTGAATGCTAGCGAATGGTAGCGTTCTACGTTTCCAATCACCACCGATGATACGTAATTGATTTTTCATTACTCAGTGACTCCATCATTAGAATGAGAAGCAGCAGTAGTTGTAACTGAACTTGCTGCTGGTGTCGATGCAGGTGAATCAGAACTACTTGGTAGTTCACCGGGCTTAATACCAGCAGTCATTAAACCGCCACTCACTTGATGGTTGGCTGGACGAATAGGATTATTTTTACGAGTGACTAGCCAGTAATCAAAGACTGGACGTGCAAGTTGAGCTGCCGATCCGCCATGTTTACCATTTTCCCAAACGACAGCAATTGCGATTTGAGGATTATCCGCTGGTGCAAAGCCAACAAATAAACCGTGATCCCATTGTCGGGAGGAAAGAGCGGCTTCATTATAACGTTTGCCCTGAGCAATACTTTTGACCTGAGCTGTACCTGTTTTACCCGCAATAGAATATTGTAATCCGCCCTTAATGCCACGCCCCGTTCCAGATTGAATCACGTCTATCATGGCTGCATGCATGTTAAGCCAATCTTGCTCTGTACCATTAAATTGAATTTTACCGTCAGGAGCATTGTGCACAGAATATTTTTTTGCGCCTTTATTATCACGTAAAACGTGAGGTGTAACGTGAGAGCCTTTGTTCGCAGTAATTGCTACAGCCATCGCAAGTTGTAATGGGGTAGCAGTAAATGCGCCTTGTCCAATACTCACAGAAATCGTTTCACCTTTTAACCATTTCGATTTACGTGTACGCATTTTCCATTCTGGACTTGGATATAAGCCTGTGCTTTCACTTGGTAAATCTACACCTGTTTTTGCGCCGAAGCCAAATTGTCGCATCCAGTCATTCATTTTTTCGATACCCATACGATAAGATAGGATATAGAAATAGGTATCACAGGATACAACTTCAGCTTTGTGTAAATTTACAGCACCATGACCTGTCTTTTTATGATCACGGAAGCGGTGGCTATCTCCTGGTAAATTAAAATAACCAGGATCAGAAATTGCTGTGCCCCAATCGACAAGTCCGTAATGAATTCCGCCAAGTCCGAACATCGGTTTAATTGTCGAACCCGGTGGATAAACGCCTTGTACGGCACGGTTATAAAGTGGTTGGTCTAAGTTGTCACGTAAACCACTATAATCTTTTGAACTGATGCCTGTAACAAATAAATTTGGATTAAAACTTGGGCTAGATACCAGTGCTAAAATTTCTCCAGTTCGAGGATCCATGGCTACAATTGCACCACGACGATCTGCCAACTGTTGAGCTGCAATGGTTTGAAGACCATAATCTATCGATAAATAAAGATCATTTCCGCGCGTTGGGTTTTGACGACCTAAATGACGGAGTACATTACCATGTGCATCGGCTTCAACGGATTCATAACCTGGTGTTCCATGTAATAACTCTTCATAGCTTTTTTCTGCACCAATTTTTCCAATCAGGTTGGTACCTGCATATAAATCTTTATCAATAGATTTTAATTCTTTGTCATTAATTCGCCCCACATAACCGATCACATGGGCAAACAATTCGCCATGAGGATAGTAACGTGTCATTTGTGTTTCAATTTTCACACCCGGGAAGTCGTATTTAACTTCGCTGAATTTCGCAATATCTGCCTCAGTCAGATTTAACTTGATGGCAATTCTTTCCGTTTTACGTGCAGTTTTTACGCGACTTTTAAAACGATCGACATCTTCTTGGGTTAAGCTCAGTACTGGAATTAAACGTGCAATGGTTCCATCAATATCTGTGACATCTGTACGACTGAGTGTTGCTGTAAAAACAGGATAATTATCCGCTAAGAGTACGCCATTACGATCATAAATATAACCACGTGCGGGTGGAAGAGGCTGTAAACGAATTCGGTTTTTATCAGAGGCTGTTGTAAAGTCGTCGTAATGAATAATCTGTAAATATGCATAACGGCAAATTAATAAAAGTAGAAAAGTAGCGACGACAAATATAGCAAAGAAGATTCGACCCTTGTAAATGCGCTTTTCTTGCTGCATGTTTTTTAAAGGAAAGTGCTGTTTCATAGGGTGTCGACTTAAATTAGAAGGGAGAAAATATAAAAGGCGCACTATTTTAACGTAAGTTGCATGATCATACTGTAGTATTTTCAATACATCATCTGAATGATGATGCGACAGTTTTTGACTTTGCAGACATTAAAATTGTAGGGACTTGTATATTAGATGCAAAATAATTCTGTTAAAGTCTGAAGCTGTTTGAAATAGGATTGTCCAAGATACACTCTTAGGGAAAATGGAGAAAATAATGAAAAAATCTTACCTTTTACTAGCGGTTTTAGCATTCAACGGCGTTGTCCATGCTGAAGAAAATCCATATATGCCTGAAGCAAAATTAAAAGGGGCAAAAGACGTAGCAACTTGGAATATTGGTGCTGGTTTTACTAAAAAATTACTACATGCCAATCTTGAATGGGTAAATCCCTACGGTATTGCTTATGCAAAAATAGGCGCTTTTTTAAATGATGATAATGAACCTGGTGCGCAAATTGGCTTTCGTTATCCATATTATTTAACAGGTACAGATAAAAATGGTTATTACCTTGGTCTTTATGCTGGTCATATAGATAGTAAAAACTATGGCGGTAAACAAAAAGGGAATTTAGGTGTTGGTACTGATTTAGCATTTGTTTGGTTAAATAGTGATCGAATTAGTACGTTTAGTGTGGGAGCGGGACTGCGTGACAAGATAGAAGATGGAAATGGGAATACTGTTAAAAAAGTAGAGCCCCTTTTTCAGATTTCTTACACGTTAAGTTTTGGCTTATAGGGGCGTGACTGATTGTTCATTCTTTTATAAGTCTAAATGTATCAATAATTCTGAGAGTCATGCATGTTTGATTACGTCAATGAATTGTGGCAGATTTTTTTAAATCGGCCTGACCATCTGGCGGTCCTAAGTATTATTCCAGTGACAGCCCTAGTAACATGGGCTCATGTATGGATGGCTTTAAAAATGGTGTTTTACCCAATTAATTTTTGGGGATTCCATTTAGGACCATTACCTGTAGGTTGGCAGGGGATTGTGCCGCGTAAAGCAGGGCGTATTTCGGGCATCATTACCGATAATACATTATCTAAGTTGGGTTCATTGCGTGAGTTTTTAGAGGCAATGGATCCAGAAGATATGGCAATGATCATTGGTGAGCAAGTTGGTTTTGAGCTTGAACACTTAATTGATGAAGTCATGGTTGATCGTAATGCTGTGTTGTGGGAGAACTTACCATACTCGATTAAACGTCGAATTTATGTGCAAGCCCATAAACAGTTGCCAAATACATTAAAAGAACTTGTGACTGAGCTGACCATGAACGTCGAGTCACTTGTGGACATGCGGGAAATGGTGGTCAGCCAAATGGAAGGTGATCGCCGTTTAATGGTACGTATGTTCCTTAAAGTTGGTCAGAAAGAAATTAATTTTATTTGGCATATCAGTGCGTTAATTGGAATGTTCTTTGGGATTTTCCAAATGATCGTTTGGTTTGTGGTACCTTGGCATTGGACCGTTCCTTTTTGGGCATCAATCTGGGGCTTTTTAACCAACTGGATTGCGATTTGGATGGTATTTAACCCAATTGAACCGCATTATATCCGTTACCCACAGATTTTTCGTTTGACCAAAGACCGTAAGTTTCCATGGGTCGTTCCTGTGCTAAGGATTGGTACATATAACGTTCAAGGTGCATTTATGAAACGCCAAGAGGAAGTTTCAGATGTATTTGCAAGCGTGGTAACTGAAGATTTAATTACTCTGAAATCCATCATGACTGAAATGATGTATGGTAGTAAAAAAGATAAAACTCGTCGGATTGTCAAGCGCCATATTAATGAAATTATGGAAACTCCATTGGTCAGAACTTCACTGCAACTTTCATTAGGGCCAAGAGAATATGCTAGACTCAAGACCGACTTGATTGATCGCTCAATTGAAATTACTATGGGTCCAGTATGTGACCCAGCTCTGAATGCAAGTCGTGCGCAGAAGATCTTTCAAATGTTTAGAGACCGCATCCGTGAACTAACACCGAAAGAGTTCCAGAATTTATTGCGACCTGCGTTCCAAGAAGATGAGTGGATCCTAATTGTATTGGGTGGTGTGACTGGTTTTTTTGCAGGTTTAATCCACTTATTTGTTGCTTTCTTATAATTAATTTGATGTTGGTTGAGCAATAAATCTGTATCATATTGCTCAATTTAAGATTTATTGTTTTTAAATGAGGATGTTCTTTTATGCGCATTATTTTACTCGGACCACCTGGGGCAGGTAAAGGTACTCAAGCTCAGTTGATCTGTAAGCGCTACAATATCCCACAAATTTCAACCGGTGATATGCTCCGTGCTGCAATTCGTGAAGGAACTGAACTAGGTCTTAAAGCGAAAAGTGTTATGGAGTCTGGTGGTTTAGTATCAGACGAACTCATTATTGGTTTGGTTCAAGAGCGTATTGCTCAACCAGATTGTGTGAACGGTTGTATTTTTGACGGTTTCCCACGTACGATTCCACAAGCTGAAGCTTTGGAAACGGCGGGTATTTCAATTGATCATGTGATCGAAATTGATGTTCCTGATGAAGAGATTGTTCAACGTCTTTCAGGTCGTCGTCAGCACCCAGCTTCTGGTCGTGTTTATCACCTTGTTTATAATCCACCTAAAGTAGAAGGTAAGGATGATGAAACTGGTGAAGACTTGGTACAACGTCCAGATGATCAAGAAGAAACGATTCGTAAGCGTTTAGGTTCATATCATAGTGAAACTGAACAATTAGTAGGTTTTTATCAAGGTCGTGCTGCTTCAGGTGAAGATGCACCAACTTATGATAAATTGAATGGCTTACGTGCAATCGAAGACGTTCAAAAAGAATTATTTGCTATTTTAGATAAATAATTTAGTTTTGATAGAACTGTCTTATGTAGCCATAAGACAGTTTTTTTATACCTATAATTATCTACGACATAAAATGTCGCTATGTCAGATTAAATGATATAAAAACTAAACAAAAAACGTTATATTCTATTCAAGCGTACAATTTAAAAATACTGAAACTTAGAATTATTTTAAAGGGTTAACTATGTTGCTGACGATTCAATCTGATCAAGTCGAGCAAATTATTCCAGACGCAAGTTCGGCAAAATCAGCCAAGAAACTCGCAAAATTTGAAGCATGGAACAATATCTCGGGTTCGACTGATCAGTGGATTTGGGGAGAAATTCAGGGTAGTGCGATTTATCAAAGCGCAGTTTTTTTACCTGAACTTAAATGCGAATGTAGTTGTCCAAGTTTTAAACGACCTTGTAAACATGCTTTAGCATTATTGTTTGTCTATACCGAGTATCAAGATAAATTTACTGTGCAATCAGATGAACAAAGCATACCTGATCGAGTACAAAAATGGCGAGATAAAAAAACTAAAACACTTGAGAAGAAAGAAAACAAGATTGATAAACCGATTGATGAAGAAGCACGTGCGAAACGCCAATTGGCACGTGAGAAAAAAATGGATGCAGGCATTGAGGCATTACAAACATGGTTGAATGATATTGTCACGATGGGACTTGGGAGATTACGTCAGCAACAACATGAAAAGTTCCGCGATATTCAAAGTCGTTTGGTCGATGCTCAAGTTGCAGGTTTAGTTAGTTATTTAGATGAGTTTTCGAGTGCGCTATATCAAAGTAATTGGCAAATGCAGAGTTCATTTTGGTTAGCTAAATTACAAACAGCCGTTCATTTATGGCAAAACCGTCAACAGCTCAAACCAGAACTATATGAAGAACTAAAACAGCTTTTTGGTGTGAATTTACCCACTGATGCGTGGGATAACATATCTGCTCAGATACTTCATATTTATGCCTTAGGACAAGTAACTCAGGAGTTGGTCAATACCCGTGGACGTTATCGTCGTCAATGGCTGTGGGATAGTCAAAATTTACGCGACTATTTGCTATTAGATTTTGAAATTCCACCTTATTCGAACTTTGGCTTAACGTTGCCTTTCCAGAAACAACTGGCTCTAAATGCCAAACTTTATCCAGTGGTAAGCCAACAACGTCTTCGTTTAGAAGATAATTTAATGTCATTCAATGATTTGAGCCTAACGCTGGTTGCGCCAAAAGGCTTTGAAAATTTTGATCAAGCATTTACTCAATATGCGAATGGATTAAAACAATATCCTTTGCAGCTAGTACGATTTTTCTGGCTAGAGCAATTGCGTTTGGTCAAGCAGGATAAAGTAATTTATTTGGTCGATCAGGATCAAAAAATGTGTGAAATTGAGATTAAACAATTTGTTGAGTTATGGTTTTTAGTGGGGAATGAGCCATTTAGTGCAGGCGTTGAATGGAATGGATTGCAACTTAAACTGGTGAGTATTTGGCAAGGAGGGCACTTTGAATGTCTTTAAGCACATCATACAGTGAGTTTAATCAGCAGTTATTACTCAAACTGACGCTAGGGCAGCAGTTTAAACAGACTGTAAAAGTACCAAATGAATTGCAAGTCTATGCACCTAAACAGATTGATTCAGCTCAAGATTTATTAGTCTTGAATCAATATTGGGTGCTCATGCAACAAGCAGGTTATCAAGCACAAGGTGTACCTGAAACCTTACAAAAGAATATTGCTGAGATTGATCAGATAGAAAATGAAAAGCAATTGGATAATCAACTTGTGCAAATTTTGAAATGGGTTGTTGCACAAGAGTCGCCATTTTTATATCAAGATTGGGTTATTCAAATTTTCAAACTTGCTCAACTACAGCAGCGAGTGATTCCTCGTTATTTGGTGTTGAAAGTTCTACCACTGTGTCGAAACCCGGTGTTATTGGCATCAGTCTTACCTGAGTTTGCATTTCAGGGCGATGTGACAACACGTTTGGATGATGCAAAAAGGGTGTGGAAATATGTGAAACAACAAGACGCAGCACCATTGATTCGTCAATTACAGAAATCAAAAAGTAGCGAATGGTCTTTGTTGATGAGCCAGTTATGCGGTCAATTGCCGAACTTTATTCATCAACATATAGCAGAGTTTTGGTCACAATCGATTCAGAGAAATCATTTGCAAAGTCATGCTGAAAGTCTTGTGATGTATAACATGCCAGTGACTCAATTTGAAGCTTTATACCAGCATGTAAAAACATTAGAACCACAGAATGCAGCGACAGTAAGTAGTAATGCTGCATTAGCTTTCTATTTATATTATCAAGATAATGCACTGTACAACGAAGTTATGGCGTTAATGCGTGTATGTTTGAGCTACGATGCCCAAGCTGAAAAAGTTAAATTCAACATTAACTTAGATCAAGATGATGCACTCAATGATTATGGCTTTTTTGATCGAGAAGCTAATTTGGTTGAAAGTCGTAAAAGTTTAAAAACAGCTTACCAAAGTGCTCAAGTCGAGCAAGCTTATCAGGCATTTTGTGCAAGTTCACAGGGCGTACTTTATCTCAAAAGAATTTTAATCCAATTGCCACTTGCGTATTGGTTAGAATTATTTGGTACTTGGGATCATTTACTTTCATTGCATTCACAGCAAAAAGATTCACTTTGGAGTGCGTTTATTATGTGTTGTTATCGAGAGCAACGACATGATTTAGCTTTATGGTTTTACCAACATCAAGTCAAATGGTGTGAAGCTGTAACGACATCAAGTGGGAACATGTTTGAACGTGAGTTACTCTTTACTTTGCTAGACCGAGAACCAGCAACTGGATTGTTATTAAAGCAACTTGAATCCCATTACCAAAATCAAGATTTAGAACATTTTTGGTTGTTGTTTCAGCGTGCTAAAGCGCTGCATGATGTTCAAAATATCTCAGAAATGGCAGTCGTATTATTACAACATGCATATGCGAACTTAGATTTGCAGCAGGATCAGAAGAAATTTGCATTATTAAAAGAGCAGGCTCAATGGTTGATTTTGCAAGCTTATCCAATCGACATCAGTAGTTTACAAGCTCTTTTTTCTATTTCTGAATGGAAACAGCTCATTCAATTGAATCAGTACAAACAAAAATTTATTGCTTAATGATCAATAAATCATAAATTAGGATAATCAACATGTCTCAACAAGTTTTACGTGCGCGTGCAGAACAACAGTTTTCTCATGAATTAGATGCATTAAAAGCACATGACAGTTTAGTAAAACCTCCACAATGGCAACTTTCGCCTAAAGCAGTCGTAGATTACTTATTGGGTACAACACTGCCAGATGGAACAGAAATTTCACCAAAATATATTGGTAATCGCCGTTTGATGGAAATTGCTGTTGCGACATTGGCGACTGATCGTGCCTTGTTGTTATTAGGCGTACCAGGCACAGCAAAATCATGGGTATCAGAACATTTAGCAGCGGCGATTTCAGGTAATAGTGCTTTATTGATTCAAGGTACGGCAGGTACGAGCGAAGATACTCTACGTTATAGTTGGAATTATGCCCAACTTTTATCCAAAGGTCCGAGTGAAGATGCTTTGGTGAAAAGCCCGATGTTACGTGCGATGCAAGAAGGCAAGATCGCACGTGTGGAGGAACTGACTCGTATTCCTGCCGATGTCCAAGATACGTTGATTACTTTACTTTCAGAGAAAAATTTACCTGTTCCTGAGTTGGGAATTGAGTATCAAGCGGTACAAGGTTTTAGTGTGATTGCCACCGCCAATAATCGTGATAAAGGGGTGAATGAACTCTCTTCTGCTCTCAAGCGTCGTTTTAATACGGTAATTTTACCGCCGCCTGCTACCATTGCTGAGGAAGTGGAAATCGTACAAAAACGTGTTCAATCTTTGGGCAAGAGTTTACAACTACCTGAGATTCAGCCTTTGGATGCTCAAATTCAAAAACTGGTGACGATTTTTAGAGAGCTGCGTCATGGGCAAACCTTAGATGGCAAGCAAAAACTCAAAACCACCACGGGAACTTTATCAACGGCTGAAGCCATTTCAGTGATGAGTCATGGTTGGGTGATGGCAGGGCATTTTGGTTCGGGCAATCTCACTGATCATGAGTTGGCGGCAGGTCTGCAAGGTGCGGTATTAAAAGATCCTGTGCAAGATATCGTACCTTGGAAAGAATATGTTGAAACGGTGATTAAACAACGTGAGGGTTGGCAAGACCTGTATCGTGCTTGTCGTGATTTAGAATAAAACCAAATAATAAAAACCTCATCCCAATCTTCTCCTTGAAAGGGAGAAGTTGTGATCGGAATAAAGGATAAAAAATGCTGCATATTCTCGGTATTCGTCATCATGGGCCTGGTTCGGCGCGTAGTGTCTGTAATGCTTTGGCTTCGATTCAACCTGATTGTATTTTGATTGAAGGGCCACCTGATGCCAATGCAATCATTGCTCAATTGCAACATGCAGATTTTAAGCCGCCTGTGGCGTTGTTGTTGAATACCCCTGTACAAAAAGAAGTGCGATCACAGGCAGTGTTCTATCCTTTTGCTGAATTTTCGCCTGAGTGGCAAGCTTTGCAATATGCGTTGCGTCAGCAAATTGCAGTAGAGTTTATGGATCTGCCTTTGCAACATCGTTTTGCGTTGGAAAAACAATGGGCAGAGCAACGTTTACAGCAAGCTTCAGCAGACGAGCAAGAGATTGAGTCTAATCAGCAAGGTGATGTTGAGCCAGAACAGAATTTGGAGCAGCATTATCTTTCGATTCGCCGAGATCCAATTCAATTACTGGCAGAGCAGGCAGGCTATCAAGACAGCGAACGTTTTTGGGAGCATTTGGTCGAGCAGCAGCCACACACTGGACAAATGTTTGCCGCAATTAGCGATGCCATGTCAGCTTTACGTGATTATTTGCTAAGCCAGCAACCTGAAAATTATAGTAGTGAAGACCAACTGCTGGAGCAGTATCGCGAAGCCTACATGCGCAAAGTGATCAAGCAGGCACAAAAGCAAGGCTACCAAAATATTGTGGTGATTTGTGGTGCATGGCATGCACCTGTATTGGCGGATTTAAAAGCGCAAAATAAAGCAGATACCGCCTTGCTCAAAGGCTTACCTAAAGTCAAAGTTGATGCTGCATGGATTGCATGGACACATGGGCGTTTGAGCAGGGACAATGGCTATGGTGCAGGTGTACAAGCGGTTGGATGGTATACCCATCTTTGGAAGCATTACCAACAAGCCTTAGATGCAGAGGTTGATGGTGAAAAAATTACGATTGATTGGTTAAGCAAATTTGCCCATGCCTTACGCCAAGCAGGTCATGATGCTTCTAGTGCTCAGATTATTGACGCGGTACAACTGATTCAATCTTTATTGCAATTACGTGGACGACGTATTCCTGATTTGGAAGATTTATTTGAGGCAATTCGTTCGGTCTTAAATCACGGCTTAGATATTCCGCAACCGATTTTAGCTAAATTGCTTGAAGACGAGCAATTGGGGCAAGTGCCTGATGAGTTGATTGAGTTGCCCATTCAAAAAGACTTTTTACAGCAAGTGAAGCATTTTCGCCTGAAACTCGAAGCACCGCATCGTGACATTAGTCTGGATTTACGTGAAGCCTTCGACTTGGCAAAAAGTCAATTTTTACATTGCGTGAAATTACTGGGTCTCGCTTGGGCAGAGTTAGTTGGTGCAGGCTCAAAGCAAGGTAACTTTAAAGAAGTTTGGCAGTTGTCTTGGCAGCCTGAAACTAGTTTATATCTGAATGAAATGTCGTTGTGGGGAAATAGCATTCAGCTTGCCACACAAAGTTATGTCGAACATCAGATTAGACAATGTGAAGATGTGGCGCAAATTGCACAACTGATTGAGAATATTTTATTGTCTGGTTTGGATCAAAGCTTAAATTTGGCTTTGGATAAATTGAATGAGCTCACCACTCAGCATCAAGACCCAAGCATTATTTTGGCAACATTAAAGCCGCTTATTACGGCAATTCGTTATGGCAGTGTGCGTCAATTTTCAATGCAACATTTACATCAAGTGGTAGAACATTTAGCGATTCGTTTGATGTTGAGTTTGCCAAGTTATTGTGTACAACTGAATGCCGAAATGGCTCAGCAATTTGCCCAACAACTACAAAATTTATATGAGCTTTTAGAACAATTACAACAAGATGAATTGTTACGGCTCTGGCAAGAGACCTTACATCAGTTATTGCAGTTGGAACATATGCAAGGTTATTTGCATGGTTGTTGTGTGCGTTTAGCTCGAGAACAGCAGTTGATTGATGTGGAGCAAACACAGGGATTTCTATCTCGTGCTTTATCGCTTGGGCAGACGGCGGATTATAGTGCAGCTTGGTTTGAAGGTTTCTTGACCCATCAAGCTTTGTTATTGATTCATGAGCAAAGTCTTTGGGACACCGTGAGCCAATGGGTCAACCAATTACAAGAGCAGCAATTCATTGAGTTATTGCCAATTTTGGCCAGAACAGCTTCAAGTTTTAGCCCTGCTGAAGCACAGCAATTAATTCAGAAAGTGACGCAGAAAGCGACCGCAGTCAAACAGGAGGTCGGTACTTTAGATATTGCACGTGCTCAAAAGGTATTAGATGAAATTTACGTATACTTACAGCCTGTTGCTGTCGAGGTTTAAGTGATGAATATGAATGAAGAACTGATCACTTTAGAGCAACCTGATCTTGCGGAACAAGAACGACGTTGGCGATTAATTTTAGGGCAAGTCCCCAATTCGACCTCGCATTTACCGAATTGGTCGGTGCAAGATACCAAAATGCAAGAATGTCTGAATGAGCTTTATCAGGCACAACAGCCTAATCGCCGTGGTGGTTTGGGGCATTCTAGTCCTAGAGTGGCACAATGGTTGGGGGATATTCGCCAGTATTTCCCATCTTCTGTGGTAAAAGTTATTCAAAAAGATGCTTTAGAGCGTTTGAATTTACAACAAATGTTGTTAGAGCCTGAATTGTTGGCAAGTGTAGAAGTCGATATTCATTTAGTTTCTACCTTAATTTCACTCAATCATTTGATGCCTGAAAAAACCAAAGAAACCGCGCGCATCGTGGTACGTCAGTTGGTAGAACAGCTTGAAAACCGTCTAAAACAACCATTACAGCAAGCGATTCGAGGCAGTATTAATCGCTCAGCGCATACACGCCGTCCTAAACGCACGCAAGACATTAACTGGAAGCGCACCATTCAGTCCAATTTGAAACATTGGCAGGAAGATTTTAAAACGATTGTCCCACATGAGTTACATGGGCATCCACGTCAACAAACGGCTTTAAAAGACATTGTACTCTGTGTTGATCAGAGTGGATCGATGGCACCTTCCGTGATTTATTCCAGTGTTTTTGCGGCAGTGATGGCAAGTATTCGTGCAGTCAGTACACAAATGATCGTGTTTGATACGGAGCTAGCCGATTTAACCCCTTTGCTCGAAGATCCTGTGGATGTGTTGTTCGGCACACAGTTGGGTGGGGGAACCGATATTGCGAAAGCAATTAAATACTGTCGTAGTAAAATCACTCGCCCAGAAGATACCATTTTTATTCTTATCAGTGATTTGTGTGAAGGTGGAGATGCTAAGCAAATGCTCAAGCAAGTGGCTGAAATGCTAGATAGTGGGGTACAAGTGATTACGCTACTGGCATTGTCTGATGACGGCGCACCTTGGTACGATACTCAACATGCACAGATCTTTGCGGATATGGGGATTCCAACGTTTGCTTGCACACCTGATCAATTTCCAGAACTCATGGCAACTGCAATTGAAAAACGAGATATTCATGCATGGTATGCAACCCAGCAAAATCTGACATAATAGAACATGAAGATGAAGTTTCGGTATGCAAGTCGAAACGTGTGAGCTGATTGAGGATACTTCGTTGCTGAAAATTATTTTGATTGTGGTGGTAATTTTAAGTTTAGCTTTACTGTTGTTTTTATTGTATCAAAGTCAAAAAATGCTGCGTCATGTGCAGAAACAACAGGCTTTGGAAAATAAGAAAAATGGTCGAGAACGTCAGCTACACCCCAAATTACAGCAGCGTAAAAAACCTCAGGATTAACTGAGGTTTTTTGTTGGAATTGTTTTTACTGCTCCAAATTCAAAACGATCAGGCCAGTTGCAGACATCGGATACGATACATTCAGCACATTTAGGTTTACGTGCTATACAACAATAACGTCCATGCAAGATCAGCCAATGATGAGCATCGATAATAAATTCTTTAGGAATAACCTTAATTAATCGATCTTCGACTTCTAAAACATTTTTACCTACTGCCAAACCAGTACGATTGCCAACACGGAAAATATGGGTATCGACTGCCATGGTAGGGTGGCCAAAGGCGGTATTGAGCACGACGTTTGCCGTTTTACGCCCTACACCTGGTAAAGCTTCTAGTTCTTTTCGCGTTTCTGGAATTTGTCCTTGATATTGGTCAACTAAAATCTGACAAGTTTTGATCACATTTTCAGCTTTAGCGTTATATAAGCCAATCGTCTTAATATATTCTTTTAAGCCATCAACCCCAAGATTTAAAATAGCTTGTGCAGTATTCGCAACGGCATAGAGTTTATCAGTGGCTTTGTTGACACTGACATCGGTTGCTTGCGCAGAAAGTAAAACAGCAATCAGTAACTCAAAAGGAGAGTTATAGTTCAGCTCAGTTTGGGGATGTGGTCTTTGCGTACGTAAACGTTCAAAAAAGGTCTGAATTTGTTTTTTGGTCATATTTTTGACAGGCATTTAGATTCCCTGTAATTCATTTAAACGTTGTTGTAAATCAAGTAATTGTGTTTGCTTGGATTCATCTGCACGTACACTTAACTGCTTTTCTAACTTTTTGATTTGCGTTCTAATTTTCGCAAGTTCAATTGTCGTTTTTGCATCTAATGCAGGATTTTCTTTTGGTTTATCCATGAGTGTGATCAAGGGTACATTGTTAAGTGCTTGAGAAAATTGAGCAAAAAATTCGGTATCAATTTCAGCACGAACAATCGGTCCTTTACGACTCAAACGACGTTTTTCTTCTCGTTGAATATGCGCATAGTAACGATGTCTTAGATCATCTTGTTCAAGGGTACGTTGTTGAACTGTAGGTAATGGATTGGAATCTTCGACCAGATCAATACAATCTACAGGACAGGGTGGAATACATAACTCACAACCTGTACATAGATCAGTCAAGATACTATGCATTAATTTTCCGCTACCGATAATGGCATCAACAGGGCAGGCACTAATACATTTAGTACACCCGATACATTCATCTTCACGAATTATCGCTTTCATTTGTTGCGGTCGACCATCTGCTTGAATATCCCAAACACTCGGTTCCGCAATCATTGTTGGTCTTTTTAATAATGCTGCAAGTGCATCTGCAACGGGTTGCCCACCAGGAACGCATTTGTTTGCATCTTCACCTTCCACGATCGACTTCGCATAAGGTAAACAACCATCACGATGTCCACATAAACCACATTGCGTTTGTGGTAAAAGTTGGTCTACTTGAACGATAAGAGAGAGTTGTTGTGCTGAAACTGACATGAAAGAAGATAGGATAAAAACAATGTCGTTATTATAGCAAAGAATAGTTTAATCGGCGGCAATCGTTGCTTAAATCTACTTTTTATAGATTTTTATTTTTGCAATTTTATAGTGCTAATATTGTTTTATTTTAGTGCTAAATCTTGTATTTCGAATGATTTCTAATGCCTTATTACTAGGTTAAATGCTTATTTAAGCTATTTTTTTTGAATATTTATTATAAAAATAATGAATATTTTTTAAATTAAGATATTGATTTAAAATAATAAAAAATATTATTTATGAAGATTGGGTTGAGAGTTGATCATAAAGGGTATTAAATGTGTTTAATATTCTATTTTGGTGCATTTTTTGCACTGAATTAAATCACTATCTGGGGGTGAGAGTTGAAATACGATAGCTTAAATGATTTCTTGGAGTATGTTAAAGCTAGAGATCCATATCAACCTGAGTTTTTACAAGCAGTAGAAGACGTCATGACGAGTTTATGGCCTTTTATACAGAAAAATCCTAAATATGCTCAATACGGTTTGTTAGAGCGTTTGGTTGAGCCTGAACGTGTTATTCAGTTTCGTGTATCGTGGATGGATGACCAAGGTCAAACCCATGTGAATCGAGCTTTTCGGATTCAATTTAATTCAGCGATTGGGCCATTTAAAGGTGGCATGCGTTTTCATCCTTCAGTAAATTTATCGATTTTAAAATTTTTGGGTTTTGAGCAAACTTTTAAAAATGCATTAACGACTCTCCCTATGGGGGGCGGTAAAGGTGGTTCAGACTTTGATCCAAAAGGAAAGTCAGAAGCTGAAATTATGCGTTTTTGCCAAGCGTTAATGTTGGAGTTATATCGTCATTTAGGATCAGATACTGATATTCCAGCAGGTGATATCGGGGTTGGTGGTCGTGAAGTAGGCTTCATGGCGGGGATGATGAAAAAGCTGAGTAATGATACGGCTTGTGTTTTTACGGGCAAAGGTATTTCTTTTGGCGGAAGTTTAATGCGTCCAGAAGCGACGGGTTATGGCACTGTTTATTTTGCTGAAGAAATGCTGAAAACTCGTGGTGATAGCTTTGCAGGAAAAACGGTTTCGATTTCGGGTTCGGGAAATGTAGCGCAATTTGCCGCTGAAAAAGCTATGTTTTTGGGTGCAAAAGTGGTGACTCTGTCAGATTCGAATGGCACTGTTTTTGTAAAAAATGGTTTTACTGATGCATTACTTGCCGAAGTGATGGAGCTGAAAAATATCAAGCGTGGACGTATTTCAGAGTTTGCATCGAAGCATGGTTTTGAATATTTTGACGGTAAAACCCCTTGGCATATTCCTGTTGATATCGCATTACCTTGTGCCACTCAAAATGAGCTAGGTGCAGAAGATGCAAAATTATTACTAGAAAATGGTGTGATGTGTGTTGCAGAAGGAGCCAACATGCCATCTACCTTGGACGCAGTTGAACAATTTATCGCAGCTAAGATTTTGTATGCACCAGGTAAAGCATCAAATGCGGGCGGAGTTGCAACTTCTGGTCTTGAGATGTCTCAAAATGCGTTACGTTTTGGTTGGACACATGGTGAAGTTGATGAACGCTTACATGCCATCATGAAAGATATTCATGCCAATTGCTTAAAATATGGAACCAAAGAAGATGGTACTGTCAATTATGTTGATGGTGCGAATATTGCTGGTTTCGTCAAAGTAGCAGATGCCATTCTTGCGCAGGGTATTTATTAAGGGTCTCCTAAACTCCCGCTTTAATGAAGAGGGGATTTCCATAAAAAAATCCGATGTTGAAACATCGGATTTTTTTAACTGGCTAAAATTATGGTTTTTTCACGATTTCTTGTTCAACCATCATATCTAACACATCTGCATTACTTGATTGATCGGCAGCAGGGTTTTTAATTTCGAAACGTTTAACTCGAACGATCACACGTTGGTCTGGATTATGTTCAAAACCTTCGATTTGACTATAGTAAAGTGACCAATTTTTATCAGCGTATGTTTTGATGCCTTTATCGTCATATTTAATTTCACGAACTTGCATACAAGTTTGTGGTACTACACCCGTACATGATTTAGTTTGTGGTGAAATTTCGAGGAAAACGATTTTAGCTTCAGACTGGTATTTTGCTTCAGCTGTCATTTTACCAAGGAACGTATATTTTTGACTTTTACTATCAGTTATCGTCAAGATCGCTTGATCATTTGGGGTACTGAGTGTGAAAGGAACTTTTTTCTCACTAAAAATATCAGCAGATAAGCGTTCTTGTTGCATTAAATCATCCGCACACGCCATCATTGTTGATGCCAGTGGTGAGGTTACAATGGTATTACCTTCAACTTTCCAGGTCCCGCCTTGATTATTACAACCAGTTTGAATAGATAATCGTTGATTATCATCGAAAGATAAAACTAAAGGTTTTGATGCTTTTGAACCTTGATAAGTCCAATTGTATTCAGTTAAATTTTTTGCTGCTGTTGTATTAATTTGAGAAATAACATTATCAGTTACATTTTGTACAGTTTGGCACGCCATCAAAGAAAGCGGTAATAAGGCAAGAACTAAATATTTAATTTTCATAGTCAAACAACAGTAAATAAATAACAGTCATTAGCTTAAAGTATCCTTAAAAAAATAAAATGTAATCAGTTTATGGATTAAGTTCGTTAAATATATCTATTTGTAAATTTTAAGAAAATTGATTAGGGAAATGGCTTACCCAAATATAAGTAAGCCATTTGAAAAGTCTGATGCTTGGTTTTTAATCAAAACGATAAATATCCATACCTAATGATCCCATTGAAAAACTACTATGCACAATACTAAAACGATGACCTGTTCCCATTGCAAAGAATAATGGTGCAAAATGTTCAAGGGTAGGATGATTTCGTTGCACGTAGGGTAAAGATGGCCAGTCAAGTACAGCGTCATAATCTTGATGATTCAGTTTACTAACTACACTATTCCGAAATGTGCTTGCCCATATTGGAACTTCAGCATCTGCATGCCATGAAAGTTCAGAGAGATTATGGGTAATGCTACCAGAGCCAATTAATAAAATTTGTTGTTCACGTAAAGGTGCTAAAACTTGCCCGATTTTGTAAATCTGGTCAGCATTCATTTCGATGGGTAAGGAAATTTCAATCACAGGAATATCTGCTTCTGGATACATATGCAATAAAGGCATCCATACACCGTGATCTCGTGGTCGTGTGCTATTTGCATGTGCAGGAATATCTGCTTCTGCAAATAGAGTCAGTATTTCCTCAGCAAGTTTTGGAGCGCCCGCAGCAGGATAACGGATCTCATAAAGTTCAGGGGGGAAACCACGAAAATCATGCCACGTTTGAGCTCGAGTTGATGTACTTACTTCTAGCGCTTGGCTTTCCCAATGAGCAGACATCACAATAATTGCTTGGGGTTTTGGTAAATTATTGCTTAAACGATGCAATGCGGGACCCACTTGTTCAGGATCAAGTGCAAGCATGGGAGAACCATGAGAAATAAATAACCCGGGTAAAGTCTGGAAATTCATAGATAAGCACCTGATTGGAAATACATCATTATCGTGACAAATTCATGAGAACAATGACAGCCCTTAAACATCAACAGATTGTTCTATAATCAGAACAATTTTAAGCACGATGATAAGGATGATTATGATTGATACTCATCGCTCTATAAAGTTGTTCAATCAGTAGAATACGAACCATGGGATGTGGCATGGTCAATTTAGAAAGAGACCAATGCCAAGCTGCTGCTTTACGAACTGCGTCTGAATGTCCATCAGGACCACCAATCGCAAGAGCAATATCATTGCCTTCAAGCATCCATTGTTTCATGGTATCTGCCAGTTTTTCTGTACTGAGTTCTCGACCACCTACTTCTAAGGCAATTAACGTTTCATTGGGTTTAAGTGCATTTAAAATACTATCACCTTCAATTTGACAATATTTTAAAATATCTGCTTCGGAATCATTTTTGCCTCGTTTTGCCATCGGGAGTTCAATCACTTGAGTTTGTACAAAAGGTTGAATGCGTTTGAAATAGTCTTCAAATCCAGTTAAAACCCAAGCAGGCATTTTTTGCCCGATAGTCAGAATACGAATTTTCATAGAATAAATAGATCGAGAAATTACGCCTATTATAAACAGTGTTCTTTATCGATAGTGATCAGCAAGAAAGGGAATAGTCGCTGAAAGTGTATTTATTGATTACGTTGTATAAAAAACGCAGCTCAAAATTGCGTTTGAGCTGCGATCAAAGTGTCATCAGTCTGGAGTTCGGATGACACTAAAAAATAAGTTCACTGAGTCAAGCTTCATCTTTATTTTTATCGACTCTATTTTATTATGCAATATATTGGTTGTTTTTCAACCAAATTATGTAACAAAAAAAGAGAGCCGAAGCTCTCTTTAATTTTCATCTACTTACTTGTTTAATGGCGCGCAGCCTTTGCTTCTTCTACTGGTTTAACAATAGGCGTTTTAGGTAAAGGCTTCGGCGTATCCGTTAATGCTAAAGGTAAGATCTCATCAATGCTTTTTACAGCTTTGATTTCTAAGCCTTCTTTGACATTGTCAGGAATCTCAGCCAAGTCACGAACGTTATCTTGTGGAATAAAAACTAATTTAATTCCACCACGGTGAGCTGCAAGAAGTTTTTCTTTTAGACCACCAATACGCATCGCACGACCACCTAGACTCGTTTCACCTGTCATCGCAATGTCTGGACGAATCGCAATACCAGTAAATGCTGATACAAGCGCAGTTGTGAGTGCTAGACCAGCAGATGGACCATCTTTTGGCGTTGCACCTTCAGGTAAGTGAACATGGACATCAGTTTCATCAAAACGTGATGCTTCAATACCTAATTCATCAGCACGAGTACGAACTACAGTCATTGCAGCAGTAATCGATTCTTTCATCACATCACCGAGCGAACCCGTCGTAATGAATTTACCTTTACCTTTCATAGCTGCAACTTCAATAGTAAGCAATTCACCACCTACCGAAGTCCAAGCTAAACCATTTACACGACCGACTTGTGCTTCATCTTCAGCCATACCAAAGTCAAATTTGTGCGGACCTAGGTATTCAGGAAGATTGGCAGAAGTGACATCAACTTGTAAGTTTTTAGACTTCTTGCTAACGGCTTCTTTCACCACTTTACGTGCAATTTTAGACACTTCACGCTCTAGGCTACGGACACCCGCTTCACGTGTATAACGTTGTACGATGTCACGGATTGCTTCTTCGTGAACAGTCAATTCTTTTGCACGTAGACCATTGTTCTTAATCGCTTTTGGAACAAGGTAACGTTCAGCAATATTTACTTTCTCATCTTCGGTATAACCCGGTAGACGAATGACTTCCATACGGTCAAGCAATGCTTCAGGAATATTCATGCTGTTAGCCGTACAGATGAACATGACTTCTGAAAGATCAAGATCAAGATCTAAATAATGATCGTT
The DNA here is from genome assembly GCF_024494585.1 of Acinetobacter sp. 5862. NCBI lineage: Bacteria > Pseudomonadati > Pseudomonadota > Gammaproteobacteria > Moraxellales > Moraxellaceae > Acinetobacter > Acinetobacter sp. 5862. The sequence goes on along the minus strand of NZ_JANHGP010000036.1, from coordinate 38,206 downwards.
GAACTTACTGTTTTGTGATGGATCAAGTACTTCCAATAATGCTGATGCAGGATCGCCACGGTAGTCTTGTGCCATCTTGTCAATTTCATCGAGCAAGAATAATGGATTCTTCACGCCAACTTTTGTTAAAGATTGTACAATTTTACCTGGCATCGCACCAATATAAGTACGACGGTGACCACGGATCTCAGCTTCATCACGTACACCACCAAGCGCCATGCGAACAAACTCACGACCTGTTGCTTTAGCAACAGACTCACCAAGTGATGTTTTACCCACACCTGGAGGACCAACTAGACAAAGAATAGGACCACGGAGTTTTTTCACACGAGATTGCACTGCAAGATATTCAACAATACGATCTTTGACGTCATCTAAGCCGTAATGATCTGTATCAAGAATTTCCTGTGCTTTCGCTAAGTTAATGCTGACTTTGCTCGCCTTATTCCAAGGTGTATCTAAAATGACTTCTAGATAGTTACGAACAACGGCAGCTTCGCTTGATGCAGGTTGCATCGCTTTCAGTTTGCGAAACTCGGCTTCAGCTTTTTTGCGTACATGTTCAGGCAAATCTGCTTCAGCAAGACGTTTTTCAATTTCCGCAACGTCATCTTCAGCACCGCCGTTCATATCAGAAAGTTCACGTTGAATAACTTTCATTTTTTCATTTAGAAAGTATTCTCGTTGATTCTTTTCCATCTGACGTTTAACACTGTCATGCAACGTTTGTTCAATTTGCTGTTCAGCAGATTGATTCATCAAGTAGCTCATCAACTCTTGCAAATGCGCTTCAAACTCGTCGTGCTCTAAAAATTTTTGTTTCACTTCGATATTTAAAGGTACACGAGTTGCAACAAAGAACATTAATTGTAATAAGTCTTCGATTTTATTTGCTGCTGCAACAAGTTCACGTGCATTACGTAATTTCGCTTCAGCATATTGAGCGAATAGGGTACGCAATTCGTTTAAGCGAGTTGCTTGAGCTTCCTTATCCAATGGTAATGTAATTGGACTGAGACTGTGCTCGGCAGTCAAGTATTCTTCACCATCAATGATACGCTCTAATTTAGAACGATGCAGACCTTCAATCAGTACTTTAATGCAGTTTTCATCATTTTCATGATTTACGACTTGTACGATTTTAGCCACAGTTCCATATTGATAGAGGTTATCGTGATCAATTTCTTCTGTAAGCGAATCTTTTTGCGCAACTACAAATACTAAATTGTCACCGTTACGAGCCACATCCACTGCATTGATCGATTTTTCACGACCCACAAATAGCGCAATTTGCATGTGTGGATAGACCACAACATCACGCAATGCTAAGAGTGGTAATACACTTGGAACCTGTGGCTCTAAGCTTGATTCATTATTTAAAATATATTCAGACATGGGCACTCCTAATGAGTGACAACGGTGTTGCCATGTTTTTTATAGTGATGTGCATTTCAAAAATTACAAGGGTTTTTACTTAGAAAATATTAAAAAAAGACTAAATTGGTTGGTTTTTTTCTAAAAAATATTAGAACGATAAGGTTAAGGCTTGAAAATATAGAATTTTTTAGGTGTTAGTAAGCCATGAATCGGTTGATCCCATTTTTGTTTGGGTAAAGTTTGATCAATATATTGAAATGTATGAGCGAGACCCAAACGAAAAGGTCGATGCGGCGCACTTGACAAAGTACGATCATAAAAACCACCTCCCATGCCGATTCTTGTCCCTAAGTGATCACAGGCAAGTAAAGGCATAATTAAAATATCCAAAATGGAAATATGATGACCGCGACTTGCCATGGGTTCTTTCATCCCGAGTGGATGATGGGAAAAGCGTTTATTTAAATATTGACTGGAGCTGATTTTTACCCATACAAGTTCTTGATTCATCGTGCAGATCATGGGGAGGTAAACGAGTTTTTTGTGTTTAAAACAAAGTTGAATGAGTTTGTGAGTGTGCACTTCGCCAAAAGCATGAAGATATAATCCAACGCTTTTTGCAAACTTGAATTGAGGTATTGATCTGAGGCGATTTAAAGCGTCTTGCTCACTTTTTTTATGTTCAAAGCGATTCACTCGTTTTCTTTTTAAACGAATATCTTTTCTGAGTACATGTAAATCACTATTCATCGTATTCAAAATATAACAAAGCCTCGAGAATCATACTTGATTTAAGTGTGCTTAAGCATCTAAATAAATTGAAGCTCTAATCTTGTTGGTCAGTTCTGGATTCTGACAATTCAAAGTAATCACACAGCTGTAGCACTAGACTTAATCAGTGTGCTGTCAAAAATAAGAATAAAATAACAAATTTTGGTTTTATGTGGCAAAAATATCACAAATTGCGTAAAAAGTGCTCTATAATCTTGCTGTGAAAATTGCAAATACTTGGTTATTTCACATATTTAAACAATTAAAAGGAATATTTTAGCGCTATGAATGAATGGGGTGTTTTATTTCATTCGTTACGATATTCACTGTGTCACTTTATAAAAATATTGAAAAGACCATAGGGTAATGTTTAGAGGGAAAAAGTATGTTTGATTCAAAAAATGTAATTGTCTTAGATCAAATGCTTATCTTAACTAAAGAAGGTAAAAATGATTTGGTTTATCACAATGATACGCTGTTGAAAGTAATGATGATCTCTAATCAGCATCTCATCGTCGCCGATGATTACCAAACCAGTTTCTTATTGAAACAGAAGGATGAAAATGTGATTTGGTCATTTATTTAATGTTATGTACTTTTTTTGATGAGTATTGATTCAACTGTCTAGATTGATTGATGGAATTTATTGTTTGAGTTCCATCAATATTGGGCAACATTCATTTTCTGTCGTTTTACACTCGTCTAACCATGTGGAAAGTCTTTGCTTAAGACCCATAAGTTCCTGAATTCTTTCATCGATCTTGCTCAATCGTTGTTCAATAACATGTCTCACTTGGATGCGATCTTCTAAATTCAATGTGAGTAATTCTTTAATTTCATTCAGTTGTAATCCAGCATCCTTCGCTTTCTGAATAAAGCTCAAGGTCTCTAAGTCTTGCTGATTATAATATCGGTAACTTTGAGTACTCTCAGGTATTCGCATTAAGCCTATACGTTGATAATAACGAATGGTTTCGACATTAACGTGGCAGGATTTTGCTAGTTTTCCGATTGTAAGGTTCATTTTCTCATACCTTTGTTGGGATAGTGAAAAAGCACTTGACTCTGTACCTAGGTACAGACTTTATCCTAGTCCTATCGACAAAGAAAAGATAGGTGTCGTCATGACTCAACAACCATCTTCATGCTGTTCTAAAAATGAAGTACCGCTTGTGTACGAATATATTGATCCTGTTTGTGGTATGACAGTCGCTGAAAATTCGCAGCACTATTTTGATTATCTAGGTATCCGCTATTTATTCTGTTCAGCAGGTTGCCAACAGAAATTCAGCTCAAAACCTGAAAATTATTTAAAATCAGATCAAGATCTAAAATTAATATCATCTTGCTGTGCTAAGCAGTCTCAACAAAAAGTAGGTTCATGTTGTGAAAGTGAATCAGAGCAAGCTATTGAATTAGCTCAAACATCTTCTTGTTGTAAGCCTAAGCCAACGAAGCAAAAACTAAGTTCATGTTGTGGCCCTAAACCAGAAGTAGCATCTATTCAAGATGAAGCTAAAAAATCTTCTTCTTGTTGTGGTGGAAAGCATGATCATTCAAGTGAAAGCAATTTAGTTGATACAGAGATTGATCCTGTTTGTGGTATGTCAGTCAAAACCACGACAGATTTAAAAACAGATTATCAAGGTAAAACCTATTATTTTTGTAACCCATCTTGCTTAGATAAATTTAAAAATGATCCTGAATTTTATCTAATTCCCGCTGATCAGCGTCCAGTTCCCGAGGGAGCAATGGACATGGATTATACCTGTCCAATGGATCCTGAAATTGTACAAAAAGGGCCAGGAACTTGCCCAATTTGTGGGATGGCACTTGAGCCGATGCAACCCACTTTGGATGATGGACCAAATCCTGAGTTAGTAGATTTTAGTCGACGTTTTTGGACTACATCACCTTTGAGTTTGTTGGTGATGATCTTGGCCATGGGTTCACATGTTCATGCCTTTATTTCGCCACATATTCAGCCGTGGATTGAGCTTCTTTTAAGTTTGCCTGTGGTGTTATGGGCGGGTTATCCCATTTTACAACGTTGCTGGGTGTCTTATAAAACAGGACATCTGAATATGTGGAGTTTGATTGGTGTTGGGGTACTTGCAGCATTTATTTATAGTGTGATTGCAACCATTTTCCCATCACTCATTCCAGTTGAGGCGAAAACAGAGCATGGTGTCGCTGTGTATTTTGAAGCAGCTTGTATGATTGTTTCATTGAGCTTGTTGGGTCAAATTTTAGAACTAAAAGCACGCTCACAAACAGCAAATTCATTAAAAGCTTTACTTCGTTTACAACCTGCTAAAGCGAAACTTGTGCAGCATGATCAAGTTGTTGACGTGGATATAGCGATGGTCAAACAAGGTGATATTTTGCAAATATCATCGGGTGAGCAAATTCCATTAGATGGTCTAGTCGTTGATGGAAAGACCTATGTTGATGAATCCATGATGACGGGTGAGCCTGTTCCTGTGGAAAAGGAAAAAGATGACCGAGTGATTGGCGGGACAATTAATCAACAAGGCGCTATTCGAATCCAAACCACTGCTGTGGGTACGAACACGACATTAGCCAAAATGATCCAAACTGTCGCTGATGCGCAACGCTCCAAAGCACCATTGCAACGAATTGCAGATGTGGTTGCAAAATATTTTGTGATCGCCGTACTCAGTATCAGTGTGCTGACTTTTATTGCGTGGATGGTATTTGGGAAAGCACAGTTTGATTTGGCTTTAATGTGTGCAGTCGCTGTTTTGATTATTGCTTGTCCATGTGCTCTTGGCTTGGCAACGCCAATGTCAGTGATGGCAACCACGGGTCGAGCAGCTCAAAAAGGTGTGCTGTTTAAAGATGCAGAAGCAATTGAAGCCTTAAGCAAGGTCAATACCCTGATTATTGATAAAACAGGAACATTGACCGAGGGTAAGCCAAGTTTAAAAGAGATTCGGTCTTTATCTGAAGCGTATAGCCAGACACAAATTGAGTTATGGATTGCATCAATTGAACAATATTCGACACATCCAATTGCACAGACATTAACTAAACTGGTTGATCCAAATCAATTGCTCAATGTTTCTGATTTTGAAGATGTCACAGGCTTTGGTGTGAAAGGAAACATTGATCACCAGACCCTGTATATTGGCAGTCAGAAGCTTATTGAACAGTTGGCGTTGACCTTAGATGCTGATTTAATCCATGAGTTGGATCAAAAACGTGCACAAGGCGATGTGTTTAGTTTTTTGATGTCAGAACAAGAAGTGATTGCCTATATTTCGATTCATGATGCAATCAAACAAAATGCCAAAACTTTGATTGATCAACTACATGCTGATGGAATTGAAGTAATTATGGCAACTGGTGATCATCAGAAAAATGCAAATATGGTTGCAGATGCTTTAGGTATTAAAACAGTCTATGCCAATCTTGATCCTAAGCAAAAACTTGAAATTGTGAAACAAGCACAAGCTCAGGGAAAAATTGTGGCAATGGCTGGCGACGGTATCAACGATGCACCAGCACTGGCGCAGGCGAATGTTGGTATTGCGATGGGAACAGGAACAGATATTGCCAAGCAAACAGCGCAAGTGACTTTAGTTAAAGGGGACATTCAAGGGGTTGCACAAGCAGTTCATATGGCAAAATTAGGGGTAAAAAATATGAAGCAAAATCTTGCATTCTCTTTTGTTTATAATGGATTAGGTGTGCCTGTTGCAGCAGGTTTATTTTATCCACTAACAGGATTATTGCTCACACCAATGTTTGCTGCTATAGCAATGTCATTAAGCTCGCTCTCTGTTGTGGTGAATGCTTTACGTTTGAATAAATCATAATTCATTTTAAGAAAAATAAAGCCCCTATTCTCATAAATTGAGAGTAGGGGCCTTATTTTGACCCAACTGACATCATCAAAATGATAGTTTATTAAAAAATACTTGAGGTGAAATCATTATTGTTATAATTAAAAAAATTGCTCCAGAGATGCCGCTGCATGGTCGTTACCCTGAACCCGATGAGTTCAAGGTGGAGGTGACGCATACTTACTGGGTTTCCTACTCGGGGTAGGCATACACTCAAAATATACAGGACACATCCATAAATTTAAGTATCGGCAGGGGACTAGACGTACTGGCGAACACCCTAGAGACAGTTTTAGTATAACTGATCTTTACACGATGACAATCGCTACTTGTAAAGATAATTATTAATTGATGAGGCTTTGTGCAATTTTACTCAACAGTTTGTTCGACATCTTCCAAGATGGTTTGAAGTAGGCGTTCACAGTGAGCATATTCCTGCAAAGATTTATTCAAACTAAACACATCTTGTGCCATCTGTAACGCAACCATAATGACTAACTTATTGTGTTCTACACGAGGAGCGTTACGTCGCATATCCTGAAACTTTTGATTCAGTAGTTCAGCTGCACGCTCTAATTCTTCACGTTTATCTTCAGTGGTATTTAAGCGAAAAGTCTGTTCAATTAAACGAAGTTCTACTGTCACTTGTTCACTCATGATCAGTTTTCCTCTTGTGTTTCAGCATTTGGGTGGGCAAGTTGCTGAATCTCTTGTGCATGTTGATCCTGTGCTGTACCAAGAACAGCCAGACGCTGGATAATCGCCTCAACTTTAGATTTTGCCAACTCATTTTTTTGTAGCAAGCGATCACGATCTTGTTGTAAATCTTGAATTTCTTGCTGACTATGACGTTGCTGTGCTTGTAACTTCTCTTTATTTACACGTAAGTCATTACGCTCAGCTAAAATCTCTTGGAAGCGGTTTTTTAAATCAGTGGTACTTTTCTCTAAGCGGCTATAACGTTCCGCTAAAGTTGTTGCATCGGTATTCAGTTGTTTAAATTGATCTTGTAACTGGGTGAGTTGTTCAGTTAAGTTATCAACTTCTTCCTGCTTTTGCGTGATGATGCTATTTTTCTGCACAACTTGTGCATGATGATCAGTTTCAGCGAGTTGTTTAGCCTCAGTAAGCGAAGTATTCTCTCGCTCTAAATGATGTAAGCGTGTTTTTAAAACACCAATATGCGCTTGTAGACGCTGTAATTGTTCTAACATAACGAAGGTCGCACAGAGTTGCAATCAAAGGTAATATATACAGCAGTATAGAGATTGGATAAACGAATGCAAGACGATATTTCAGGTTGGACGGAATGGAATGCCCATTTTGATGGGATTGAAGAAATTTCAAGCCCAAGTGAGTTACACGGTTTACTCACAGGTATAGTTTGTGTCACACAAGCGCCAACCACCGATGAATGGTCACAAATTTTAAATACCCTCAACGTGCCAGCTTTACAGCCAGAAGCACTCGAAAGTTTAACGGATGAAGCAGAAGATGTTGCTCATGCTTTGTCAGATGATGAATTAGATTATTTGCCTATGCTTCCAGATGATAGCCATTTGCTTGTAGATCGTGTGCAAGCTTTAGCTGATTGGTGCGCAGGCGTAGTCCTCGGTTTTGGTTTGGCTTCAGGTCATATTCGTGGTGAAGAACAAGAGCTGATTGAACATTTACAAGATGTTGCAGCAGTTGAGTTTGAAGACTCTGATAATGATGAAGAAGGCGAAGAAAGCTATCAGGAATTGTATGAGTTTGTACGCCTGATTCCTGTGAGCTTGTCGATTGGCCGTAAAAAGATTGCTGTAGCCGAAAGTTCATTATTGCAAAACTTTCATGCCAAAAGCAGAAATCAAGATAATCAGGCGACTGATCCGCAAACGGTTGTCGAAATGTTCACCCCACATCGTCCGAGTTAAGGCGGTTTTAAATCTCCCTAAATCCCTCTTTATAAAAGAGGGACTTTCTAGCTGTAGGATAATATGAAATTAACTCAAGCTGATTTTAAACAACGTCGTGATCTTCTTGCTAAACAAATAGGCAGCAATAGCATTGCAATTATTGCGACTCGAGCAGAAATGTATCGTAATCGCGATGCGGATTATAAATATCGTGCAGACAGTAGTTTTTATTATCTGACTGGATTCGCCGAGCCAGAAGCGGTTGCAATCATTGAAACTTTTGAAGAAGGTGAGGAATATAGCTATAGCTTGTTCTGCCGTGAACGTAATCGTGAAATGGAAATCTGGAATGGCTATCGTGCTGGAATTGATGGTGCGATTGAAATCTATGATGCAGATGAAGCGTATGCAATTGATCTGCTCGATGAAGAAATTATCGACAAGTTGTTAAATAAACAGCGTCTTTACTATCGTATTGGCCAAAATGCGGAATTTGATGCACGTGTCAGCCAATGGATTCAAAAGGCAGATGCACAACAGCGTCGTGGTGGTGCCGCACCCGCTGAAGTGGTTCAGTTAGACCGTATTGTTGATGAAATGCGCTTGAAAAAATCAGCAAAAGAAATTGAATTGATGCAGATCGCATCTAATATCAGTGCAGAGGCGCATACCCGTGCCATGCAAACCGTTAAACCGAATGTGATGGAGTATGCACTTGAAGCAGAACTCAATTATATATTTGGTAAAAATGGTTGTGTACCTGCTTATAACAGCATTGTCGGTGGTGGTGAAAATGCTTGTATCTTGCATTATGTTGAAAATAACAAGCCTTTAAAAGACGGTGATTTAGTTTTGATTGATGCTGCATGTGAATATGAGTTTTATGCATCGGATATTACGCGGACTTTCCCTGTAAATGGCAAATTTAGTCCTGAACAGAAAGCACTTTATAATATTGTTTTAGATGCTCAATTGGCTGCCATTGATGCAACTCGTATTGGCAATCACTATAAATATCCACATGAAGTGGCTGTCAAGATTTTAACTCAAGGTTTGGTTGATCTTGGGTTGCTGAGTGGCAATGTGGATGAGTTGGTTCAGAGTGAAGCATTCCGTCAATTCTTTATGCATGGTACAGGTCATTGGCTCGGTATGGACGTGCATGATGTCGGTGCGTACAAGACTGGCGAAGATTGGCGTGCTTATGAAGCAGGTATGGTCGTGACGGTTGAACCAGGTTTGTATATTGCACCAGATGATGAAACAGTTGATGCAAAATGGCGGGGTATCGGCATTCGTATCGAGGATGATATTGTTGTGACTGAAAGTGGTCCATTGGTTTTGACCAAAAATGTAGTGAAAACTGTTGAAGAAATTGAGCAATTAATGGCTAGTTAAGTCAGAAATATTGATCTAAAGGTTTATTCTAGGATAAGCCTTTTTTATTTGTCGAATTAAAATAAAACACAGACCAAACAAAGTACAAATTCCATTGCTGATTTAAGTTAGAGTAAGATAGTCTCCAAACATCAAGTCATGAAAAACTGATAAGGAATAATATTATGCAGCAACAAGTCATCATTGTCGGTGGGGGTATGGTTGGACTCAGCCTTGCCTTAATGTTGGCAAAATCTAATATCGCAGTAAAGTTATTAGAAGCTGTGAAATATCCAAATTACGATGACGAGAACGCTTCCCCTTATCATTCTAGCTTTGATGCGCGTAACACCGCATTGTCACGCCGCAGCGTACAGATTTATCAAAAATTAGGTTTGTGGGATGCTTTACAGCAACATGCCACACCAATTCTACAAGTGCATATCACCGAGCAAGGCAGCTTTGGTAAGGCACGCCTAGTTGCAGAACAAGAAAAAGTAGAAAGCTTTGGACAAGTGATTGAAAACGCATGGTTGGGTCGTGTGTTGCTGACCCAAGTTCGTCAACAGGCTTTGATTGAGTTGATTGATGGTGTGCAAGTCACCTCACTCACACAAGATGCAGACCAAGTCCAAATTGAAGCGATGCGTAACGGTGAATATATCCATTCCTTAAAATCCAAGTTGGTGATTGCTGCTGATGGTCGTGATTCATTTTGTCGCCAAGCCATTGGGGTAGGTGTCGATGAACATGATTATGATCAAGTCGCCATCGTCACCACCGTACAAACCTCGAAACCACATCAACAAGTCGGTTTTGAGCGCTTTAGTGCGTTGGGGCCGTTAGCACTGTTGCCGTTACCGGGTGAATACCGTCGTTCAGTGGTATGGCCTGTAAAAAAGGGCACTGAAGCAGAATGGTTGGGTGAAGAAAATGATCAACATTTCCTTGATGCCTTACAGGAAACCTATGGTGATCGTGCAGGTAAGTTTGAAAAAACGGGTAAGCGCTTTAGCTATCCACTGGCTCAGGTCTTGGCACATAAGCAGGTCGTTGGGCGTGTGGTATTAATGGGTAATGCCGCACATACCATCCATCCAGTGGCAGGGCAAGGTTTTAACCTATGTCTACGTGATGCAGACGTGTTGGTTCGTTTCTTGATGGAACAATTGGCGAAGTCCGATGATATTGGTGCTCCAGAAAATTTATTGGCTTATGAACAAGCACGCTTAACTGATCAGCAAAGGGTGATTAAGTTCTGTGATTCAGTGGTACGTGGTTTTAGTAATCAAAACCCAATTCTCAAGTTATTACGTAATACTGGACTGATTGCATTTGATGTGATTCCGGGTGTTAAACCCTTGGTTGCTAACTATGCGATGGGATTAAAAGCATGAGTGAGCTGTTAGATGTTGTGATTGTTGGCGGTGGTTTGGTTGGTGGTCTAACCGCTTTATTGCTAGCCCAAGGTGGGGTGCAAGCGACGGTGCTTGATGCTGCACCTGTGCTAGATCAAGAAAAGACATTGGCAGTCATGAATCCTCGAGTATTGGCACTGAGTCAGGCGACGATTCACTTACTTAAAACAGTCGATGTTTGGGATGATTTAGCACGTCAAGTGCCCTATTCAGGCATGCAAGTCTGGAATAAAAATGGCTATGGTGAAATTAATTTTGGCCATGCATCTGAACAGCCACCTCAATCAGATCAGGCTTTGGGTTCGATGGTTGAGCCAAGTGTCTTGAATGTTGCGATTCAACAAAAAATGTTGCAGCAGCTTAAAGACTATCGCACTCAAGTCAAAGTCATACGGATTGAGCAGATTCCACAAGGTTGGTCAATTCAATTGGCGGATGGCACAGCACTAAAAACCAAGTTGCTGATTGGTGCAGATGGTGCGAACTCTTTTGTTCGTGAGCAAGCCTATATCGATTTAGATGTACTGGATTACAAACAGGCTGCCATCAGTTGCGCGATTAAAACCACACAACCGAATCAATATGTGGCTCGTCAAATTTTCCTACCGACAGGTCCACTGGCATATTTACCAATGGCGAGTTTGGATGCACAAGAGAATGGCTATTGGCAGTCGATTGTCTGGACTTTACCCGATGATTATGCCGATGAATATTCAGCACTCAGCGATCAAGCGTTTATGCAACTATTGACTCAAGAAAGTCTGCAAATGTTGGGAGAAGTGGTTGCGGTTCGTTCTAGAGCACAGTTTCCACTAAAAGCTCGTGCAGCGCAGCGTTATATTAAATCTGGTTTAGCCTTGATTGGCGATGCAGCACATGTGATTCATCCTTTGGCTGGTCAAGGTGTAAATATTGGCTGTCTAGATGCTGCGGTATTGTGTGATGTTCTACTGCACGATTTAAAACGTGGTGTGTGGGCCAATGAGCAAACTTTATTGCGTTATGAACACCAACGTAAAGGTCAGAATGATGCCATGATGCACAGTATGTCCGCGATTGGTTGGTTGGAAAGTTCAGAATTATTTCCGTTTGTTTGGGCACGGAACTTTGGTCTAAAACAAGTTGAACAATACGATTGGTTTAAAGATCGCTTTATGCGACAAGCGAATGGATTAGGGGCTTTACAGCACACTCGTTATGCTTGCTAAAAAACAGTAGATATTTTTTAAACAATCATTTATAAATCAGAGTGAATTTGGTTATAAAAAGCACAATTTAATGAATATTTTGCTTTGATAAATGAGAAGAGCTTGTTAAATTTCATCAAGTTCTGATGACCAAATAACGATGATGAGAGTTTAGTCATTGTGGGGAGAGTAATATGACGGAAATGAATGATTACGACGAAAACACTGAAGATTCTGCGGTAGACGATGAAGAAGCGAAAGCTGCAGAAAGTGGTGCGGATAGCGAAGAGTCAAGTGCCAATGACGCAGATTTGGCTGAAGCAGAAACCTTAACAGTGACTGCTAAACAGAAACAACGCCAAGCTCTAGAAGATGAGGTTGCCGCGTTTCTGGCACGTGGTGGACGCATTACTGAAGTTCCGCCAGGTGAGACTCACGAATAAGCTGAAAAGATTTAAAAGCATCACGACTGTGGTGCTTTTTGATATTGATGTGATTTGTGTCCACATTACAGTGCTTTAAGAATCCCACATTGTGCATTCTGGAGAGTATTGATGCCTTATCCATTCCATGAAGGCAGCAATATGCGTTTGGTATGCTTATTTCTTGTTTCTGGAAAGATGCTGTAAATAGAATTCAATATCTTCCTCTCGATAGCCCAGCAATTGACCAATTCTTCGCTCAAGCTCTGGTACAAATCCTGCTTTCGGTTGATTGAGGGATAGTTCAATGACCGATATCAATTCATCCACTTGCTCTATTGCAACATCCTTATAAATAAGAATATTTTCCATTTGTATATTGGGGATGCGAGTTGTAGTGGCCTTGGTTCGGGATTTTAAAATGCCTGATTCAAGATAAGGCAAAAACTCATCAGGAATGCCTTCATAAAAAAAGGCAATTGGTTTTTCACCAGAAAGCAGCAATTCAAGTTCTCTGCCTTCATGGGGACCTAACATGGGTAATGAGTCTATAGCCATTTCCTACGTATCTTTTTAAGTCTTATTTATTATCTTGAGTCAATTCCAAAGCACGTTGATAAGCCACTTTCTTTTTGATACCTGTCAAATCAGCAGCCAATTGAGATGCTGCCTTGACTGATAAATCTTTTAATAAGCGTTTTAGCAACTCATCCAATTTATCTTGCTCCATATCTTTTTCAGCAGTGGCACCACCCACCACAACTACAATTTCACCTTTCTCTTGGTTGTGATCATTTTCAATAAAAGTGACCAACTCTTTTAAAGTCATTTTTTTAATAGTTTCAAAGGTCTTTGTGATTTCACGAGCAAAACCTACAGGTCGATCTTCACCAAATACCTCAGCCATATTTTTTACACTGTCTAAAATACGATGTGGCGCTTCATAGAAAATGAGTGTTTGTGTCTCATCTTTTAGTTTTTCAAGTTGGCTAATTCGTTGTGAAGCCTTTGACGGTAAGAAACCTTCAAAACTAAAGCGATCACTTGGTAAACCTACAGCACTCAATGCTGCAATTGCAGCACAGGCACCTGGTACTGGAATGACGCGGATCTTATGTTCTTGTGCTGCGCGTACTAACTTAAATCCAGGGTCACTAATTAACGGTGTTCCTGCATCACTAATCAGAGCAATACTTTCACCATTTAACATTCTTTGTATAAGTTGATCAATTTTGTTACTTTCATTGTGATCATGGCACGCTGTTAACGGTGTTGAGATATTATAGTGTTTAAATAATTGAGCAGATTGACGAGTGTCTTCTGCCGCAACCACCGATACAGACTTTAAAATATCAATCGCACGAAAGGTCATGTCATCTAAGTGCCCAATCGGGGTTGCTACAACAAATAATTGAGCACTCATAAAAAGTAACTCCCTCATGTATTACAAAAAATATTGTTTGCTGCTAGGTTTGGCAGCGCTTGTAAGTCCTGTATATGCGGACATACTCGTGATTCTACCTGAATCGGGTACGATGGCGCGAGCGAGTCAAAGCATTAAATCATCGTTTTCAAAAAGATCGCATCAAAAAGCTTTTTATCGTTCGAGAAACAGGAACTGAGTCAGCAACAGAACTTTTGCTTTCTGCGCTAAAGGATCAATTTTCATCAGAATAGAATTTGTTGATGAAGTACCACAAAAACGATCAAGTAAAGAAGGGGTATTATTGTTAGGGAGTCAACATTGGTTGGAACAATTAGGTACATTACCCGAAAAGAATATTTACGTCACACCGATGAGTATTGAGCAGGGACAATCTATTCCAATTGGTTTAAGTTTTTGTGATACACCCGCGTTATATAATGGGCAATGGGCAGATTTCATCGAAGCCTATAAGAAACAACCAGAAACAATGGCATTTCAACGTTTATTAGCTTTTGGAGGAGATGCGTGGAGCATCAGTCAACAGTTCTTGGAGCAAACTGGACAGGTGCAGTTCTCTTTTGTTGGGCGCACAGGTGCAATTGAGTTAAAAGACCGTAAAATCTACAGGCAGCCATATTGTTACAGGCAGCAGAAAAATAGCATTGAAATTTTAAAATAAGATATGGGCACAATGGAACAACACAAACATCTTTTGGGACAATGGGCAGAACAGACGGCATTGCTATTTTTACAGTCCCAGCAGTATCAATATGTCAATAAAAACTACCATTCACGTTTTGGAGAAATTGACCTGATTGTCAAACGTGGAAATGAGCTGGTTTTTGTGGAGGTGAAAGCCCGTTCCGCAGGCAGTTATGCAGGGGCCTGTGAAGTGATTTCGTATTCACAGCAACGTAAGATTATTAAGACGGCGCAGTTCTTTTTACAAAGATATCCCAATTATTACAATTTTGACTGTCGTTTTGATGTGATCTGTTTTGATTTTCCACAGAAACTTGCAAAAACAGTACAACCAGATTTTTCAAAATTGAAGTATGATCAGCAATGGATTAAACATGCGTTTACTTTGGATTGAGATACGGTTGAGTCATTTCAAGACAAGTGCAGTAGATTGAACAAGTTAGTGGATAGGGAGTCTTGCCAAGTGTTGAAACGTTTAACGATGACGTTGGTTTGCGTTGCAAGTTTATCGGGATGTGCGAGTTTTATTTCTGGTGGAACAGGATCGGCGCCTGTTGGTACAAGCAGTGGTGAACGTAGTCTAGGGCAGGTTTTTATTGATTCTTCAATCAAGCGTACTGCAAATATCAACCTATACAAACTAGACCATCGCTTTAAGCAGTCACGCATCAATATTGAAAGTTTTCATAGTAATGTTTTATTAACAGGGCAAGTTCCTGATCCTTATTTGAAACAATTAGCAGAAGACAATTTAAGAGCGATGAGTGATGTAAAAGCTGTGCATAATTACATTACTGTTGGTGATAAAGTAAATTACAACACGATTATGCAGGACTCTACTGTGACTGCAAATACTCGTGGTTTGCTAATGAGAGCGCCTGTTGTATCTGACAGTAAAGTATTAGTTCATACTGAAAATGGCATCCTTTATGTGATGGGGCGTTTAAATACTGCTGAGATAAGAGACTTAGATGATGTCTTACAAAAAGTTGGTAATGTGAGTAAAATCGTGACACTGATTGATAATATTGATCAACCATCGGGAACGGTAGCAAGTGCTACAGCAGCAACACCGATGATTGGTGGTGCTTCAACACAACCTTTAGTTGAAACTCCAGTTGCAATTGATCCTGATCAGACTGAACCAGCGACTATTACTCCGACTAAACCCTAATCTATGAAGCAACTTATTCAACAAGTACAAGAAAATGTTATACGGGCGAAAAACTTTTATCAGGAATTTCGCCTGTATGATTTAGCAAGCTATTCGATGAATTATCTGACGCCAAAGGATACTTTTGAAAAAGAAGAACATCTTGCTTATGGATTAAAAGCCAGAAATCGACTGGATCTTTATCGAACCAAGAATCCAAAGAAACAAAAACCTTTGATTGTTTTTGTACATGGTGGATCATGGCAACATGGTAATAAGAGAGATTATTTATTCATTGGCGAAACCTTTGCTCGAGAAGGTTTTGATGTTGCTGTTATTAATTATCAACTCGCTCCAGAGAATATCTTTCCAGCATTTGTCGATGATCTAGCGCAAGCGATTCATTATTTGAATCAAAATAAAGTTAAATTGAATATTTCAACCGATAACATCATTTTGATGGGACATTCTGCGGGTGCCTTTAATGTGATGTCTGTGGTGTATTCTGCTCAGCCTCAGCAATTTAAATATACAGATAATATTAAGGCAATTGTGGGTTTGGCTGGCCCGTATCATTTTGACTATAAAGATGATCCTTTATCTGAACATGCATTTGATCCAAAAATATCGTACCAACAAGTGATGCCGTATTATTTTATTAATCCGAATAAGATTAAACATTATCTATTGATGGCTGAGAATGATCAGTTGGTTGGTAATCATAATAGTTTTGATCTTGATAAGGCATTGAGAGAAAAGGGTAATCATAGCCATGTGATGATTATTCCTAAGACTGGACATATTACCATTGTGGCGACTTTGGCCAGTTTTGTAAGTCATTACTTCAAAACCAAGCGAACGATTTTGCATTTCTTAGATGAAGCTTTAGAAGATTAAATAAAAAAAGCATCTTGATTAAGATGCTTTTTTATTCTCAACGATTTGCATAATCATTGCATGTGCAATACTACCTTTAAATGGAATTTCAGGTAGTTGATCAAACTTAAAGAATTGAGCCTCGCTAATTTCTTCCACTTGTAATTGAATATCACCTGAATCATATTCAGCATGAAAAGCAATCATTAAATTACTTGGAAATGGCCACGGTTGGCTCGACATATAACGAATATTTTTTAGTTTTAAACCGACTTCTTCAAAAGCCTCTCGTTGCACAGCTTCTTCTAATGTTTCTCCGACTTCAACAAATCCGGCAATTAGCCCGTACATATTACTTTTATTATGCGCCGATTTCGCAAGTAAGATTTCATCATCACCTTTGGTAATGATTGTAATAATACAAGGCTGAACGCGAGGATATTGATGATAGCCACAAGCAGGGCAAACCATTGCGTATTCTTTGGCGTGAATTTCAGTCATATGACCGCAATGGCTACAGAATTTATGATTACGTCGCCATTCTAATAGTTGGACTGCTCGACTGGCTTGAAGAAATTCTGTAGTTGACCATGACTGAATCAGTTCACGGATTGGAACGAGCTGATAGCCATCGGGAATGGCTTCATTTTCAAGTAGATCACGCGCAATAACGTGATCATTATGATTCAAGGGTAAATCACTTGCTAACTTTTCAACTTCTGGCAGTTGAAGATTTTGGTCGACTAGCAGTTTTTGGTGTTGAAAAATATAAGCAAGTGATAGTTGAGTCATTATGCGGCTATGTTTTGTAATTGCTGACTGCTTGATAATGCCACATCAAACATAGATTGCAATACAGGTTGCTTATTGTTTAGGTTATCAACGAGTAAATCTAAACCAGCAACAACATTTAGAATGCAGTTGATTTGCTCAGCATCAATCGCTTCGTTCTGATTCAAACGATGCTGTGCAAAATGTGCTGCACCTAACAGTGCAGTTTGTTGAGCAGAGCTACCTAAAAATAACGCAGCGCCTGATAACTCATTCAGATATACAGGAAGGGCTTCTAATGTATTAGATGTTGGATCTTGTACATACGAACTTAAGGTTTGAGTCAATGTTTCAATCAAAGTCTTAGTTTCAGTCAACAATGCTCGATGAGCTTCATCTAAGCGATCTAAAGAAATTTGCATATTGTTGACGCGTAATTGTAAACGACTGGAAGTGTAATTACGCTCTAAGATACCGATTGAATTCATCGATGCCAAAATGCTATTCATTAACTGTTGAATAGAAGTTGCATCAGTTAATGTATTCGGTTGACTCAATTTTTCAGCTTGCTGAGTTAATTCTTTAGCTGCTTCATTTAAGTTAAGTACCTTAAATACATTAGAAAGTTGAGTTAACTTTTGCTGTAGTTCTTGGGTTTTTTCAGCCGACATATTTTGATGGTTATACTCAATTTCATTACGAATTTGAGCCATTTCATTTGTTATTAATTGACTGATTGTATGTACCGTTTCATAGTCAGGACCGTATAAATGACGACTCAAAACTTGAAGTTGAGTATCACTAAGTAATTCATCACCAATGTTCAATTGTTGACGAATATGTTGTGATAAATCATCTTCTTGACTGATGCAGATCGTCAAAATATCTGCCAAATCAGCAATACTGTTTTGATAAGTTGTTGGTTGAGCCAAGAATTTTGCAATATTCGTTTCGATTTGAATAAGGGTACGTAAACGTGCTTCTGTAATCAAAATCTCATCAATATGTCCTAAGCCTACATTGACCAATTGCCAATATTGTTGGCTCGGTAGATTGTTGGCTAAACCTGCAAGGTAAACACCAACGAGTTTAATTCCTTGTAAATCGAGAGGAGATTCACTTTGTTTAATCAGCTTGTTTAAGCATAATTTATAAAGTTGGTGGATATACTTCGATTGTTCCAAACTTGGTGCTTGTGGCAAATTAAAGTTTGGTGTCATGAAATCCAGTAACGGTTGAAGCGTTTGACCTTCTTTGGTAATTGGCTTGCCTAAAGCTTTCTCCAAGCGATTAAGCGTATCAATTAAGAACTGAGGTACTTTGACTTCACGTAAACAAATAAACTCAATATAGCGTTTTAACATCGTTGTACCTTCACTGAGAGCAACGATATCGCTAGTTTTAATTTGTTGCGGTTGAGCCATGATTTGACGCATAAGCTCAGCTGAATATTGAGTGATTTGTGCTAAATGAGGCATATCAATTAATGCAAGTACTTGTGTGCACTGTTCGAACTGATTAAGTGCATCATCAATACCAAAAGGCAATGCTTGTTCTTCGGCAAGCGTATTGACCGCTGTCTCCACCAATTTAATCGAATTGTCGATCTCATTTTTTATTATTAATAATGCAGTTGGGTCGAAATGAATCGAGGTTTGGTAAGACATATGACCTACACCTTTCCTAAGTTGTTATATCCATGAACCTCCTAGAATAGGAGGCAAAATCATTAACAGTTAATATAACTTAAGTTTGAAAACTTGAAATACAAAAAATTACGCTCAACAGCAAATTTATTTTGCAAAAAGGCAAGCGCTTCCATGTTTTTGCTCAAATTGTTTGACCCAAGTCTCATGTTCATTTAGTTCATGTTCTGATGGATAGATAATTGGTAAATCTACTTCGATACGAGAACGTGTGGTTTTATTTGGGTTTTGTTCATTTTGTGAAAGGGCATCCATATCAAAAGAAACTTGTCCACCCGTCATTGCGAGATAAACATCAGCCAAAATTTCAGCATCGAGTAACGCACCATGGAAGGTACGATCACGTGCAGGAATTTCATAACGGCGAACTAAAGCGTCTAAAGAGTTCTTTTGCCCAGGATGTTTATTTTTAGCTAAAGCCAGTGTATCTGTAACTTCGCAAACATCTGATAATAATGGCAGACCAACACGTTTGAACTCCATATTTAGGAAGTTCATATCGAATGTCGCGTTATGCGCAATAATTTCAGCGCCTTGTAAAAAATTAAACAGTGTGTCGGCTATTTCTGCGTATTTAGGTTTATCTTGCAAAAACTCGTCGCTGATACCGTGAATATCCTCAGAGTCACCTACAGGTTTTTCTGGATTGATATAAATATGAATTGAGCTTCCCGTAAGTTTACGATTGATCATTTCAATCGCACCAACCTCAATAATACGGTCACCATCTTGGAAATAGAAACCTGTAGTTTCGGTATCCAGAATAAGTTGGCGAGGGCCTTGTAAGTGTACTTTTGCCTCAGTAATAACAATCTGAGGGTGAACTGTCGTTGATGATGTATTTGGGCTTATTGAGTGACTCATTACAGCTACATCAGGCTTAATTTCCTCGATACTGATCTCTTCGACTTCTTCAACCAAGTTATCAATATCTTCATCAAGGTCGAGACCAAATGGGTCATCTAATAACCAGTCAGATTCAGGCTTTTTTGTATCAGCGTTAGCCTGCACGAGAGATTTCATTTGTTGAGCCGTTTGTTCGGCACCGAGATTGGCCAATTGATCAGCCATTTCATTACCAGCATGTCCAGCATGCCCTTTGATCCAATTCCATTCAATTTTTCGGTTAGCGCAAACAGCATCCAACTTTTTCCATAAATCAGGATTTTTAACATCTTTCCAATTTTTCTTTTTCCAACCATGAATCCATTCAGTAATACCTTGTTTAACGTAATTGGAATCAGTCCAAATAATCAGATGTGCGTCTGTAGGGCAAAAACTTACACCTTCAATCGCAGCTTGCAGTTCCATTCTGTTATTGGTTGTTTCAGGTTCTCCGCCACAAAGTTTATGTTCACCTTGTTCGGTAATGATATATGCACCCCAACCACCTAAACCTGGATTGCCTTTACATGCGCCATCAACATAAAGTGTGATTGTTTGAGACATAGTTAAACCTAAAGTTAAAAGTTTGTGTTGTATTACGAGATTACATTCATAAAAAATGATGTTTTATTTGAATGTATATGGCTAGAGTTTAGCACTCTAGCTAGATAAGTTATATTTTAAAGCTTAATTCTGGTGTTGAGCGGTTACAAAACTCATATTTTTTAATTTCTTGTAACATTTCCATGCAAATCACGTTAAATTATTGCCTTGTCTAAGTGACATGCTTTACTACAATGGCAAATCAAAGAAATAAACTAGCGTGAGTTGACTGGAAGTTTTTATGTATAAATCGAACACATTGGTGCTGCAAACATCTGCAACATCATTATTCAAAATCACTGTACTCACTTCTGCTCTAACTGCGTTGGGAATCACGACAGGTTGTTCCTCAACACCACAATCAAACAAAGTATCATCATCTAAGCAAGTTGGTTCAGGTTATTTAGATGCAAGTAGTTTAGATTCTTTAGAAGATTTATTATCAGCTACCGATATGCGCGCTGTTGAAGGTGATCGTTTATTGGTACTGAAACACGGTGATGTGTGGAAGCGAATGACGGTTGGATTCAAAATGGATTTAAACCATTGGGATTCTCGTATTGAAGCACAACGTAGTTGGTTTATTTCTCGTCAACCATATTTAGATCGCTTAAGCGCGCGTGCCAGTCGTTATTTGTATCATACGGTTAAAGAAGCTGAACGCCGTGGTATGCCAACCGAATTGGCTTTACTTCCTGTTATTGAAAGTTCTTACGATCCAGCTGCAACCAGTAGTGCAGCAGCAGCGGGTTTATGGCAATTTATCCCAAGCACGGGGCGTATTTATGGTTTGCAGCAAACCAGTCTATATGATGGTCGCCGTGATGTGGTTGAGTCGACACGTGCTGCTTATGAGTTTTTAGGTAGTTTATATAATCAATTTGGTTCATGGGAATTGGCATTAGCCGCTTATAACGCAGGACCGGGTCGTATTCAACAGGCGATTAACCGTAACCGTGCAGCAGGATTACCAACAGATTACTGGTCATTAAAACTTCCGCAAGAAACCATGAACTATGTTCCACGCTTCTTGGCGGTTGCTCAAATTATTAAAAATCCAAGTGCCTATGGCGTAAGTTTGCCGCCTATCGCAAACCGTCCACACTTCCGTGAAGTTGGTTTGGCTGCACCTTTGGATATGAATCAAATTGCTTCAATTACAGGCTTAAGCCGTGCGGAATTGTATGCTTTGAACCCTGCTCATCGCGGTGAAACCGTTGATCCAATGAGCCCAATGCGTATTTTAATTCCTGCAGATTTAAGTCCGTCAGTCGATGCGAAATTACGTTCTGGAAAAGTAAGTTCAGGTGGTTTCTGGGTAAGCAATAGCCAACCACCTGCAATGAATAACAATACATCTAATGTCGCTACTACCACAGTTCGAACCAATATCAACACAGGTCAGACGATTACACCGTCAACTAAGACACCACCGCCTTTAACGGCAAGTAATACAGTAGTAACGCGCCCAACAACATCAACGCTGACTAAAACCAATACACCACGAGGTTCTGATGCATTAGCTTCATTTGCTGCTGCTGCCGATGTACCTAGTGCCCCGCGTATTCCCGTTGCGATTACACCAGCGGAAAATGTAAAGCCAATTAAGATTGAGCCACCGATTTCGGTTAAAGAGCGTGAACAAATTATTGCCGCTGTAAAAGAAACCGGCGAGAAGAAAACAGTTACTCAAGTATTAGAACCACAAGCGACACAAGCAGAAAAAGACCAAGTCGTTGCTGAAATTAAAGCAATTGCACCTCAAGGTACAGAAATTGTCGATCCATTTGATGGCAAGATTAAATTAACAGCAATTCAAACTAGCCAATCTGTTGCTGATCAGAAAGGCGTTGAGGTCAGCAAGGGCTTTGCTTATCCAAAAAACTTAGTTGAAGATGCAGCGACAGCAAATAGTGAAGATGCCAAACGCAATCAAGGAAAGCCGTATATTAAAACGGATACTGATGTTGTTGTGGTTGCACCGAAAGGAAAACGTAGCACTTATGTCGTGTTACCAGGCGATACCTTGGCTTTGATTGCACAAAAAAATGGTGTCAATTGGCGTGATATCGCAACGTGGAACCAGATTGATCCGACTGGAACCTTATTTGTAGGTGCAAGCCTGTATTTATATGACGCAAAACCACAGGTTGTTGAGGCTGCAAAAGTCGTTGAACGTAAACCTGAGAGTTATGTCGTACAATCAGGGGATAATCTTACCAATTTAGCAACCCGTTTTGATTTAACTTTAAAACAGTTAGCAGACTATAATAATTTATCCGTGACAGATAATTTATTTGTTGGCCAAAAACTAACGCTCAAAGAACCAAAAAACAATCCACGGAACACTCAATTAAACGCGCCACAACAGTCAGCGCGCACTGTCGAAAATAAAGCAACGACGATGCAAAAGGTTGCCACAAAATCGTATACAGTGAAGCGTGGGGAATATTTAAAACTGATTGCTGATCGTTATGCTTTATCCAATCAAGAATTGGCTGATTTAACTTCTGGTTTGACTGCAAGCAGCAATTTATTTGTTGGGCAAAAAATTAACGTACCGCTGCATGAGGTTTCAAAAACAGAAGAAACTGTTGAACCTAAAAGTACGGTTAAATATGAAAATGTAACAGCATCAAGTAACTATAAGACAGAGTCCTATATTGTACAGCGTGGGGATACTTTATCGAGTATCGCAACAAAATCTAAAATTACATTGAGTGAATTGGCTGAACTGAATAACTTCAAAGCCAACAAAAGTGTTCGTTTAGGGCAAGTTTTAAAAGTGCCAGCAGGTTCAACGATTCCTGAGCAATATGTCGTGCAATCTGGTGATAGTCTTAATGCGATCGCAAATAAATATCAGCTTACTGTGAATTATATTGCTGATCTAAATGGTTTGGAGCGCACAGCAGGTGTTCGCGTTGGACAAAAGCTAAAACTCACAGGTGATGCACCAAGCAAAAATAATCTCAGTGCAAATAGCAAGTTAAAAGAGAAAGAGCGTGAAGAAACTGCACCAGATGTTTATACCGTAAAATCAGGTGATACTTTAAGCAACATCGCGAGTCGTTATTATTTACAAATAGATTATGTAACTGCTTTAAATGGTCTATCTCGTGGTAGTAGTGTTCGTGTTGGGCAAAAGCTAAAACTTACGGGTGATGTACCAAAAGCTGAATCAGCAAAATCTGAAAATAGTAAAAACAGTGCTAAGTCTACACCAAGCAAGAATACTGAAAAATATACGGTGAAGGCGGGTGAGTCTCTAAATAGTATTGCGAACCGTTTTGGACTGTCTGGTCGTGAATTGGCTGAGTTAAATGATTTGAAAGCCAATGCAAGTTTGCAACGTGGTCAAAGTATTTTAGTTCCTAAAACAGTGACTGAATACAAAGTAAAACGTGGTGATACTTTGATTGGTCTAGCAAGTAAATATGGTATGGACACCAGCGCACTTGCTGAAATGAATGATTTCACTCCAAGTACACAACTACGTATTGGTGATGTGATTAAAGTTCCAAATCTGTAATTAGGAATGAATCAATTTGTTTTAGTTAAAAGGCTTAGTCTATTCTGTGGGCTAAGCCTTTTTGCTCAGTTCGCATGCGCTACTATGCAGACGACACCTTATTTAGCCATGCATGTTCAACCCAAATATGCAAAGTTAAATGCGATGCCTTATGCCAATCCGAATGCACCTAAAGGGGGAATGCTCAGTCAATCTAGTTTAGGCACATTCGATAATTTAAATAGCATGAATGGCAAAGGGAGTTCTACGGAAGGTGTAAATTATCTTTTTGATAGTTTGATGGATCGTGCTTTAGATGAGCCACGCGTCATGTACCCATTATTAGCTGAAAAAGTGAGTTACGATCCTGATCATCTTAAAGATGTGATCTTTCATTTAAACCCTCAAGCCCGTTTTAACAATGGTCAGCCCTTGACCGCAGAAGATGTTAAATTCACCTTTGACACTTACCAAACCAAAGCCAATTTAGGCTTTCAAATGTATTTGTCTGATTTAGCAAAAACAGAAGTGATTTCTAAGTATCAGATCAAATTTATTTTTAAGTCCAAGAATAATGTGGAAATGCCACTGATTTTGGCGAGTCTACCGATCTACTCAAAATTGGATTGGAAAAATAAAGATTTTACACGTGTGACATTGCAACCGATTGTAGGTTCAGGACCTTATATTGTTGAGCGAATTGATGCAGGGCGGAGTATCACTTATAAACGCAGTCCAAACTATTGGGCTAAGGATTTGCCAGTCAATAAAGGGCGTTATAATTTTGATCGACTCAAATATGTGTATTATCGAAATTTAGATGTTAGTTTTGAGGGTTTTAAATCTCGCCAATTTAATTTATATGAAGAAAAAAATATTCGTAATTGGATGACAGCTTATCATTTTCCCGCCGTGCAAGCAGGTCAGATCAAAAAATACAAAGCACGTTTGGGGACACCGCTCGATATTCAAAGCTTTGTATTTAATATTCGTCGTTCACCACTAAATGATATTCATCTTCGTAAAGCCCTTACGTATGCTTATGATTTTGAATGGCAAAATAAAGCTTTATTCTTTAATCAAAATCAGCGTTTACAAAGCTATTTCGATAATACTGATCTGGCTGCAACAGGTCGACCCAGCGCCGCAGAATTAAAAGTCTTGGAACCTTTCTTCGCTCAACTAAATCCAGTCATACGACAAGGTGTGTTAGCAGATTGGCATTATCCTGTTTCTGATGGTAGTGGTTTCAATCGGCAGAATTTATTGGTTGCACAAAAGATTTTAAAAGATGCTGGCTATGTGATTCGTCGTAATCAATTATATGATCGGCAGGGTAAAGCGGTTCGTATTGAATTATTAATGCAGCAAGAAAATCCACAACGTGAGTTGATGCCTTTTGTGCGTAATTTGAATCGTTTGGGAATCCAAGTTAACCTCAGACAGGTGGATGTTCCGCAATATGTGGAGCGAATCCGTCATCAGGATTTCGATATGATGATGTTGAAATTGCCACAGACCTTGACACCCGGTAAAGAGCAAGCCCAGTTTTGGGGGAGTGCTGCTGCGGATGAAGCAGGAAATTATAACTATTCAGGGATAAAGAACCCTGCAATTGATCAAATGATTAACAAAATTGTCGCCGCAAAAAACCGAGAAGAAGTCGTCTTGTATACTCATCTCCTCGATCGTTTATTGCGTGCAGGGTATTATCAAATTCTGACGTATGGTAAACCTGAGCGATGGTTTGCTTATTGGGATATGTATCAGCAACCGAAAATAAAACCGAAACTTTCTGTAGGATGGGAATATTGGTGGGTGGATGGTGCAAAGGCTAAGAAGCTCGATCAACCAATACGAAAATCTGACTTAAAATAATGAAGGATCTTATGAGATGGTTCCCTATATTCTGAAAAGAATGTTATTGATGATCCCGACCTTATTTTTCATTGTGTTGATTAACTTTATTATTGTCCAAATTGCGCCAGGTGGACCTGTCGAACAAGCCATCCAACAGATACAAAATGCACAGGGTTTAGGTACAGGAGCAAGCGCTTCATCTAGCCTAAGTAACTTGGCGCAATATCAGGGCGCACGTGGGCTCAGTCCTGAAATGATTGATAAAATTAAAGCACAGTATGGTTTTGATCGTCCTGCACATGAGCGTTTCTGGTTGATGATCAAAGGCTATTTAACATTTGATTTTGGTACAAGCTTTTTTAAAGATAAACCTGTTACGCAATTGCTTTATGAAAAACTGCCTGTCACTTTGTCTCTAGGGTTGTGGAGTACTTTTCTGATTTATTTGATCGCAATTCCCTTAGGTATAAAGAAAGCCAAAAATAATGGTTTGCTGTTTGATCAATCGACTTCGTTGTTGCTGGCGGTGAGTTATGCCATTCCATCTTTTGTTTTTGCGATTTTGCTCATCGTTTTTTTTGCAGGTGGGAGTTATCTACAGTGGTTTCCATTACAAGGACTAGTTTCTGAAAACTTTAATCAGTTAAGTTTTTTCGCCAAAATAAAAGACTATCTATGGCACATGAGTTTGCCGATTCTGAGTATGGTATTAGGGAGTTTTGCTGCACGAACCTATCTGACCAAATATTCTTTTGTAGAAGAATTAAAGAAACCGTATGTTCTGACGGCACGATCAAAAGGTTTAAATGATAATCAGGTACTTTATGGGCATGTTTTTCGTAATGCCATTTTAGTGGTGGTTGCAGCTTTGCCCGAAGCATTGGTGGGTATTTTCTTCGTCGGTAACTTATTTATCGAGATCATTTTTAATCTCGATGGGATTGGTTTATTGGGCTTTGAAGCAATCACCCAACGTGATTATCCTGTAATTTTTGGAACTTTGTTCTTATTTACCTTATTTGGAATGATTTTACGTTTAATTGGTGATTTGCTTTACCAAATGATTGATCCTCGGATTGATTTTGAAGCGAGGGGTGGAAAATGATGTCACCTCTGATGCGCGCACGATTTCACCGTTTTAGACAAAATAAATTGGGCGTTCGTTGTCTCATTCTATTTTTAATCATTTTTATTTTGTCATTATTTGCTGAGATTATTGCTAACGACAAACCTTTGTTGGTTCGTTATCAGCAGTCTTTTTATTTTCCTATTTTTAAAGACTATCCAGAAACCACGTTTGGTGGTGTCTTTGAAACGGCAACAGATTATCAAGACCCTGCGGTAAAACAACTAATTCAAAATCAGGGCTGGATGATTTCTCCACCCGTTGCATTTTCTTATCAGTCACCAAATCTTTCGCTTACTGTACCAGTTCCCTCCAAACCGAGTTCACAAAACTGGCTTGGAACGGATGATCAGGGACGAGATGTATTTGCTCGTATTCTCTACGGTTTGCGTGTTTCTCTCCTATTTGGCTTTGCTCTGACACTTTGTTCCGCCGTGATTGGTGTTATTGTCGGTGCAATTCAGGGCTATTACGGTGGTTGGATCGATTTAATTGGGCAACGTGTCTTAGAAGTATGGGGGGGGTTACCTATGCTTTTTATCGTCATGATTTTGGTCAGTATGTTTAGCCCTAGTGTCTATTGGTTGTTTTTGATCATGTTGTTGTTTGGTTGGACAGAATTAGTGGGTTTAGTCAGAGCAGAGTTTTTGCGTGCCCGAAATTTTGATTATGTTCGTGCAGCTCAAGCCTTGGGTGGTCGTGATCATCAAATTATTTTTAAGCATATTTTACCCAATGCCATGAGTTCTAGCTTGTCGCAAATACCTTTTATGTTGACCGCCAATATTATTGCTTTAACTGCATTAGATTTTCTGGGTTATGGTTTACCACCAGATGCTGCTTCACTTGGGGAGCTATTATTACAGGGTAAAAATAACCTAGATTCACCTTGGTTGGTACTTTCAGGATTCTTTACTTTAGCAATTGTACTTTCTTTACTGATTTATATTGGGGAGGCGGCGCGTGATGCATTCGACCCAAGACGATAATACGGTTTCAAATCCAGCTTTATTAAGAGTTAAGCAACTCAGCATTCACATTGAAACAGGACATCGTCTTGTGAAAGATTTGAGTTTTGATGTTTACCCTGCACAGACTGTTGCGATTGTGGGAGAAAGTGGGTCTGGTAAATCAATCAGTGCTTTGGCTTTATTGGGATTGTTACCTAATAATCTAACAGTACAAGGACAAGTTGAGTTTGCAAGTCAAGCGCTGTTGTCTTTAAGTCCAATTCAGTTACAGCAGCTTCGAGGCAAGCGGATTGCCATTATTTTTCAAGAACCAATGACTGCATTAAATCCTTTGCATCGTGTAGAAAAAATGATGGCTGAAAGCTTGATTTTGCAAGGTGTTTCTACAGTGGATATTCGACAACAGACGCTTTCTTTATTGCAGGATGTTGGGATTGCTGAAGCAGCGCAAATTCTTAAATGCTATCCACATGAGTTGTCGGGTGGGCAACGACAGCGTGTGATGTTGGCGATGGCTTTGGCTTTAGAGCCAGAGGTTTTGATTGCGGATGAACCAACAACAGCTTTGGATGTGGTTTTACAGACGCAAATTTTAGCTTTATTAAAAAAACTACAACAGCAACGAAACATGGCGATGATTTTGATTAGCCATGATTTAAATCTGGTTAAGCAATATACAGATCATGTGGTCGTGCTGAATCAAGGTCAGGTAGAAGAGCAGGGTAGTACGACTGAAATTTTTACACATCCCAAAACTGCATATACACGAAATTTACTCAATCACGACTTTGGACAAGCTCTATCGCTAACGCCGAGCGAGACATTACTTGAACTAAAAAATGTCACGGTCAAATATCCTATCAAACGTGGTTTATTGAACCAAATTAAAGCGTATAAGGTCGCAGCGGACTCAATACATTTCAATTTGTCCAAAGGCGAGGCTTTGGGTATTGTTGGTGAGAGTGGTTCGGGAAAATCATCATTGGCTTTAGCGATTGCACGTTTGATTTCAAGTGAAGGCGAAATTTGCTTGCAGTTTCAAAACTTAAATCAACTCAATCAAAAACAACTTCGCCCCCTACGCCGTGATTTTCAAATTGTATTTCAAGATCCATTTAGTAGCCTAAATCCTCGGATGTCTGTTGAACAAATTATTGCGGAAGGGCTTCACCTTCAAAATATTACTAAGCAACGATCTGATGAGGAAATTGATGACGTTTTAACGAAAGTTGAACTCTCTTTGGAGGATAAAAACAAATATCCGCATCAACTTTCAGGTGGTCAACGACAAAGGGTCGCACTGGCACGCGCTTTAGTTTTAAAACCGAAGCTGATTATTCTAGATGAACCAACTTCTGCCTTGGATCGAGTAACACAACGTTCAATCATTGCGTTGTTGCGTCGTTTACAGCAACAGGAGCAGATTAGTTATTTATTTATCAGTCATGACTTGCAAGTCATTAAAGCCTTGTGCCAAAAAGTCATGGTGATGCATCATGCGAAAGTATTGGAATATCAAGCAACATCACTTTTATTTAGTCAGCCTCAAACAGCGTATACCCGTCAATTGATTGCCGCAAGCGAATATTAGCATTGAAATTAAATTGACATATGATATTGTCAGTTTATCGGAAGAACGCTTGACAGTTACAATAATCAGATTAAATTAGAGCAAATACTCTAATGAGGACAGAGGATGACCATGAGTCAGATTGCAGACAGTATTCAAATTCGTAATACCACATTTAAAAACCGTATTATAAAAGGGGCAATGAGTGAAGCACTTGCTAATCACGAAGGGCAGCCAAATGAATTGCACATAGGCTTGTATGAGGCTTGGGCAAAAGGTGGTTTAGGTTGTGCGATTACAGGCAATGTGATGGTCAATATTGCTGCCAAAAATGAGCCTGGCGTGGTTGCGATTGAAACTGAACGTGACTTAGCAAAATTAAAGCAATGGGCTGATGTTGGTAAAAAATATGGCATGGTGCAGTTGATTCAATTGTCTCACCCTGGTCGCCAATGTCCAAAAGGTTTGAATAAAGAAACTGTTGCGCCATCGGCAGTTCCTTTTAGTCCAATGCTTGCAGCAATGTTTGGAACTCCTCGAGAACTTAAACATGAAGAAATCTTAGATATTATTCAACGTTTTGCAACAGCCGCAGCAGTGTGTGAAAAAGCAGGATTTGAAGGTGTGCAGCTTCATGGCGCTCATGATTATCTGATTAGCCAGTTCCTATCTCCATTAACCAATAAACGTACCGATCAATGGGGTGGTTCGATTGAGAATCGTATGCGTTTCTTGGTGGAAATTTATAAGGCTGTCCGTGCTGCAACATCAGAAAACTTTATTATTTCTGTGAAACTTAATTCAGCTGATTTCCAACGTGGTGGAATCACAGAAGAAGATGTCATTACTGTATTCAAAACCATTGATGAAGCTGGTATTGATATTATCGAAATCTCAGGTGGTACCTATGAAGCACCTGCAATGGCAGGTGCTAAAGCTGAATCACGTAAAGCCAGTACCATTGCACGAGAAGCGTATTTCTTAGAATTTGCTGAAAAAATTCGTCAGCATGTGGCGTGCAAATTGATGGTAACGGGTGGTTTCCGTACAGTAGCAGGAATGAATGCAGCACTTCAAAGTGGTGCATGTGATTTTATTGGTATTGCTCGACCACTTGCAGTGGAAACGGATCTTACTGATCGTTTAATTGCAGGCAATGATGTACGTTATGCCGTGAATAAAATTAAAACAGGGATTCCTTTTGTCGATAAAATGGCAATCATGGAAATTATTTGGTATGCGGCACAATTTAAAGCGATTGGGCAGGGTAAAAAACCAAATCCTAAATTGTCACCTTTAATTGTGTTTTTAAATTATGCAAAAGGCAATATTAAGGCTGTTGTTAAAGGTCGAGTGAATTCGCGTAAATCGGCATAACTGAATTACCACGCCATCGTCCAATAAGATTGAAACGTAGAAGCAGACCATTGTCCTTTGATTAAAGATTTTTTAAAGGCTGGTCTGTTTTCTATTTGAGCTAAATAACGCTGTATATGTTTACATTGATGGTTGTTTTGTGCGCAAGCCAATAATGGAAACCACATCAAAATATCTGCAACCGTAAATTGATCCCCAACAAACCATAAATGATCTTTTAAATAGTTATCAATCATGGTTATTTGTTGCTGTAACGATGGATTTAAATAGCCTTGATCAAATCCATATTTTAAAAATTTTGAAACGAAGCGAACAGGAAATGGTGTACGTTGTACAATTTGGTGAAAAATTTGTTTGAGCAATAGCTCTGGAATAAATGTGGCTTCACAATAATTTTTCCAATAATAAAAACTTTGAAGTTGTGATCCTAATAATTTAGTTTGCCCTAATTGGGGATATAGATAAGACAAGTAATCAATAATCGCTGAAGTTTCGGCTAAGATAAAAATTTGCTCTCGATTTATTATTTCAACAGCAGGAAATTTCGATAATTGATGCGGTGAATTTTTCTTTTGATCTGTGTTTGAATGGTGGTTGATGACTAACTCGTAGGGAAGTCCTAATTCTTCTAAAAACCAAACGATGCGCTGAGAACGTGAATTTTGTAAGTGGAATAAACGGATTTGCATATTAGGTTTAAATTTATGGTTTTGATCTATTTTTAGTATAGGGTAGAAAATATGCTAAGAATAATAAAATAGATTTTTCAAAATAATTATTTTGTAGCAGCTCTATTTATAAAGAACCAATAAAAAAAGCCACTGTCTTAAAGATGCAGTGGCTTTTTTGAATTTGGCGTCCCTACGGGGATTCGAACCCCGGTTACCGCCGTGAAAGGGCGATGTCCTAGGCCTCTAGACGATAGGGACTTCTTGAGGTGGGTGTATATTAGGGCTCTGTCACTAAACTGTCAAGAAGATGAGGAGACAGTTTGTTCAAAATATAGCAAAACAGTTCAGCCGTCTTTTGAGTATCGTACAATGCAGAATGAGCCTCTTTGCCATCAAACTCGATGCCAGCTTGAATACAAGCACGTGCTAGTACTGTTTGACCAAACATGACGGCACTCAAAGTTACGGTATCAAATACCGAAAAGCTGTGAAAAGGATTCTGATTTTTTGTACCAGATCGAGCAATTGCAGCTTGTAAAAAACCTAAGTCAAAGTGAGCATTATGTCCTACCAATACTGCATGGGTACAATGCTGTGCTTTGCGGACTTCCGTGAGTGATTTAAAAATACGACGTAAAGCTGTCCGCTCATCTTCGGCCATCGCAACACGCATCGGATTAAAAGGATCAATTCCAATGAAGTCTAATGAGCGACGATCTAAGTTTGCACCTTCAAAAGGATTGATGTGTGCATGGAATGATGGGCCAGGTATGAACTGACCTTGCTCATCATAGATAATCGGGATACAAGCAATTTCAAGTAATGCGTCAGTCTGGGAATTAAAACCTGCTGTTTCAACATCAACAACAACAGGTAAGAATCCACGAAAACGCTGACCAATAACAGGAGCTTTGTTTTCTTCTTGTGTCACACTTTTCTCCATTGCAGTGTTTTACCTGCATGAAGTGGAATGATTTTTTGATCTTCTAGATAATCAAAAGATTCAGCAACCGTATTTTCTTCTTTCACTAAAGTGATAGTTGAAGTATTACGTGGTAAGCCATAGAAGTCAGCACCGAACATACTTGCGAAACCTTCTAAACGCTCTAACTTACCCACTTGATCAAAGGCTTGTGCATAAAGTTCAATTGCATTTGGTGCACTATAGCAACCCGCACAACCACATGCATTCTCTTTAGCATTCTGAGCATGTGGTGCACTGTCAGTACCCAAGAAGAATTTTGGATTACCACTAGTTGCAACTTCTAATAATGTGGTTTGATGTGTTTGACGCTTTAAAATTGGCAAACAATAAAAGTGAGGTTTCACACCACCGACCAACATGTCATTACGGTTAAAGAGCAAGTGTTGCGGTGTAATCGTTGCGGCAACATTACGATCTTGTTCAAGTACAAAATTTGCAGCATCACTTGTCGTAATATGTTCTAACACAACTTTTAATTTTGGGAACTGCTTTAATAAAGGCGATAAAATTTCGTCAAGGAAGCGTTTTTCACGATCAAAAATATCGACATGGTTGTGAGTAACTTCGCCATGTAACAACAACGGAACTTGGTGTTCTTCAAGTTGTTCAATCACTGCATAGACTTTACGAATATCGCTAACGCCATTATCCGAATTTGTCGTTGCGCCAGCGGGGTAGAGTTTGATCGCATTTACATATTCGGATTCTTTGATTTTAAGAACTTCTTGAGGTGAAGTGAAATCTGTAAAATAAAGAACCATACGCGGATCAAAATGTAGTCCTTCTGGAACATGAGCGAGAATACGATCTCGATATGCCAAAGCTTCTTCTACAGTTTTGACTGGTGGAACTAAGTTCGGCATACAGATCGCGCGTGCAAATTGTTTCGCAAGATCTGGAACAGTACGTTTTAAAGCTAATCCATCACGCAAGTGAGCGTGCCAATCATCTGGCTGTAAAAGTGTAATCGTATTCAAGGTGTACTTCAGGCTTAAAAAATAATATAAATAATAATGCATATAGTGCGAAAATGGTAACTACAATTATGGATAAGTAGTTACGCAAAGCGCATGAAAATATGAGAAATTGTGTTATTTTTATGCTGGACAAGAATACAGCATTATAAGAAGAGTGAGAGGGATGGAAAATCAATATGATATTAAGCAGTTATGTAAAGAAAAAGAAGATCTAGAACAGTTAGTCATTTCACATTCTAGAACCAAGAAAACACAAAAAAATTTGCCTACCCAACTCGAAAATGAGTTTTGGCAATTTAATATTGATCGAACTAGAATCAATGCGATTCAGTTCTTTGGTCAAGGGGTAATTACATATGCGATTTTTGTACTTTTGATTTTACCGTCGAATTTGTTGGTCATTCGAGCAAGCACCCATTTCATTTTAGATTTTGTATATAGCATTTTAAGCTTGGTTGTTGTCGCGGCAGCACTATTTTTATTTTGGGCATTTTCTCGTTTTAGACGGCTTAACCCATTATTTTATCCTGCAACCTGTGTGATTGTATTTTGTACAATTGTCATTCCCTCATTGTTAATGATGAGTATTTCTAATCTGGTGCTACAAAACCAGTCGATGGTGTTGATTGCATTCTTATATATGCTGGGTTTTATTTTGAGTGGGCTTAAACCCAAACATATGTTATGGATTGGTTCTTCAGCAGCAATTGTGATCTTATTGTCTTTATACTTTCTCAAAGTACCCTGTGATTTTTTAATGCTAGGGCGTACGTTTATAGGAAGTCTATTGTTGGGTTTTTCGATTAGTGTAATGCTCACCTCTAAGGACAGAAAATTATTTCTAAAAACTAAAATATCTGAAATTGATGAGAGAATTCTACGCTTACAAGCATCTGAACTTTTACATTTAAGCCAACATGACGAGTTAACAAAAGTTTCGAATAGACGTACATTTGAAGAAATGTTTAGTTATTACTATGAACTCGCATGTAAAGAAAGTAAGGCCATGTCCGTATTATTTATAGATATTGATTATTTTAAAAATTATAACGATTTTTATGGTCATCAGATGGGGGATCAAGTTATTTCCGCGATTGCGAAAATGATTAAAAGCTCAATTCGGCACATGGATTTCATTGCACGTTATGGGGGCGAGGAATTTGTGGTGCTTTTACCAGAAACATCTGCTCAAGGTGCATATGCTGTAGCAACCAATATTTATCGAGCGATTGATCGGCAGATGATTCAACATGAAAAATCACTAGTTTCTAATCATGTGACCATTAGTTTGGGTATTACGGTGTTTAATGGAAACCCTAAAATTAGTCAAGATTCGGTGATTCATACTGCGGATAAAGCGCTATATAGAGCGAAACAACTTGGACGTAATCAGATTTACTATCAACCACTTCCGAGTGTTGAGTAAAGAATACAAAAACCGAATACCACAAGTATCCGGTTTTTGTATTGAACAATCTAAATTATTCGAGGAATTTAACGGTAACGCCAGAGCGTACTTTTCCACCGAGGTCATTGGCATCCCAGTTGGTAAGACGGATACAACCGTGTGATGCTGTCTTGGAAATTAATGATGGGTTTGGCGTACCATGAATACCAAAGGATTTTTTACTTAAACCAATCCAGATATTGCCCACAGGTGCATTTGGGCCTGGTGGTAAGGTCAGTGGTTTAAGGTTTTTTCCTTGAATAAAGTTTGATGGCGAATAGCTGTAGTATGGATTTTTCGCAACACCGACTACTTTATAGGTACCTGTTGGAGAAGGCGTGTCAGAACTACCAATTGTCGCAGGAAATGACGCAATCATCTGGTTACGGCTATTAAACAGATAAAGCTGTTTTGCGCCTTTATGCGCCACGATTAAATGGATGTCTTCAGGCAAGTCGTTACGGACATTGGCAACAACAATTTTTTCACCTGCTTTCTTAAAGGTTGCAGTTGGATTTAATTTTTTGAGGAAACCTTCATCCATATGAAACTTTTCGCCCAACATCTCTGTTACACTCGTGTAGTACAAACCTTTCATTTTTGCTTGTAATGCATAGTCAGAAGGGATTGAATTTGCGTAAGGACCTTTTAAATCTGCATCCGTAATCGTGTATTCAACATAAGTTGGTTTAGTTTGTTGAGCGACTAAAGCATCCCAAGTTTCTTTAGTCAATTGACCTGTTGGTGTAAGGCCATTCATTTGTTGAAATGAAGCAATTGCTTTTAGTGTATTTTTACCATTTGAGCCATCAATTGCGCCTGGTGAGGCGTGAGCATTATTCAACATCACATGCGCACGTGCATATACAGGAAATTGACCTTTACCAATATTTTCATACCAGTCAGCTGTATTCAAACTGTCTAAAGTCCATGAAACTTTGACAGCTGGTGCTGTTGTAGTCGTGGTATCGGGTGCATTTTCTAGTTTTTGAGACACTGCCGAAGCAGCTCCCGTATTGACTTGTGGCTCAGAAGCAGCTTGAACAGCAACACTTGATGCGGATTGAGCCATTACAGTCGATGCAGCAGAACGCTCGATAGATAGTGGATCAATAGGATCTTGAACTGGAGCTGAAATTTTTTTTGGATTTAATGGTTGCTCAGTTGTTGGGGCAGCAAAAGCAACATTAGCAAGAATACAACTTAAACTCATAGCGAGTAATGAGCGAACAAACATGTAATTCAACCTTAAGAATTATTCATATTGAGATATAAGATATTGCAAGTATTACAGAAAATAGAACAGCTTGCAGTAGCAGTTTTGTGTCCAAGTAAAAAAAATAGTTGAAGTCTGATTTGTTGTATGGGTTTTCACTTATAAATTCGAGGTTAACTTTGCTATGATGCACTCAACATGAAAAAATTTAGAGATTGGTAATGACAACGTTGAAAAATGATCGTTTTTTACGAGCTTTATTACGTGAACCTGTAGACACCACACCCGTTTGGATGATGCGTCAAGCAGGGCGTTATTTACCAGAATATCGTGAAACTCGTGCTCAGGCAGGCGATTTCTTATCTCTATGTAAAAATACTGAATTTGCCTGCGAAGTAACATTACAACCGTTACGCCGCTATGAGCTTGATGCTGCGATTTTATTTTCCGATATTTTGACTATACCTGATGCTTTAGGTTTAGGTTTGTATTTTGAAACAGGTGAAGGGCCAAAGTTTCATAAAACAGTGCGCACTGAACAAGATGTGGCGAATTTACCTAAACTAAATTCTAAATCAGATCTCGCTTATGTCATGAATGCAGTTTCAACGATTCGATCTGCTTTAAATGGACAAGTGCCGCTGATTGGTTTTTCGGGCAGCCCTTGGACCTTAGCAACCTATATGGTTGAAGGTGGTTCAAGTAAAGAATTCCGCTTCATTAAGAATATGATGTATGCACAGCCAGAAATACTACATGCTTTACTTGATCATCTTGCTGATTCAGTGATTGATTATCTGAATGCTCAAATTGATGCAGGCGCTCAAGCGATTCAAATTTTTGATAGTTGGGGTGGTGCGCTAGCGCATAAAGAATATGTTGAATTCTCATTGAATTACATGACCAAGATTATTGCAGGATTACAACGTGAAAAGGATGGTCAACGTATTCCGATTATTGTGTTCACAAAAGGTGGTGGTCAGTGGTTGGAGACAATGTTGACCACAGGCGCTGATGCGTTTGGCCTAGATTGGACTACACCGCTTTATACTGCACGTGATGTGGTCGCAGGGCGTGCTGCTTTACAAGGGAATTTAGATCCTGCTGTGCTTTATGGTTCAGCTGCTTCAATTGAAAAATCTGTGAAAGCGATGTTGGATGATGCGTATGCCAATGGTGAAAAAACAGGGTATATCGCAAACTTAGGTCATGGTATTACCCAATGGGTCGATCCAGCACAGCCTAAGATTTTTGTAGATACTGTTCATGAATACAGTACTAAATATTTAGGTTGATATTTTTAATCATTTCAAAGTAAACGCGCTAGGATCAGTTTTGTGCAGTTGATTGTATTACCGCTCAACTTTATCTTTAAGGCAGCTTCGGCTGCCTTATTTGGGTTGTTGCTTTTGATTGCATTTGCAGTCACCGCACCGATGGGAAGTCATGAACATTGGGGATTTTTTCGTTACGATTATTTGTTGTTTTATGCACTGATTATTCAAGCCTGTCTGATTTATTTAAAGCTCGAATCGTGGGCAGAAGCGAAAGTGATTGCTTTATTCCATCTCATGGCGATGGGAATGGAAATATTTTTGACCCATCCAGCGATTGCCTCATGGCAATATCCTCAACCAGCCATATTTAAATTACTGACTGTGCCATTGTTTGCAGGGTTTATGTATTCAGCAGTGGGTAGTTTTTTTGCTCGGTCTTTGCGACTCTATAATGTTTCATTCGAGAATTTGCCGAATTTTGGCAATATGCTGTGTTTAGCAGTGTTGTCTTACCTTAATTTTATGACCAAGTTTTTTATTCCTGACTATCGAATGGTTTTATTTGTTTGGAGTATTATTATTTTTTGGAAGACCAAACTTTATTTTCAATTACAACAGCATCAGTTTAAAGTTCCGATGTTACCTGTACTATTGGTGCTTGCATTCTTGATTTGGATTGCAGAAAACATTAGTACATTTTGGCTTTGTTGCACAAAGATTTGAAATGCAAAGCGCCCCTAATTGAGCCAAATTTAAGGCGTAACTTGGGTAAGTGGT
>NZ_JANHGP010000100.1:0-396 GCF_024494585.1 Acinetobacter sp. 5862 | reverse complement strand
TTGTGTGTAGGCTTCTTCATTTGAAAATTATATCGCTGAAAAAGCCTTTACAGATAGGTTTGTGCAACAAAGCCGTACATTTTATAAAATCTGGTTATATCCGAGTCAAGTTGATGCTTGGCATATGGTGGGTTGGGGCAAGTTAGGTTCGTGGTATTTATTATTACTTTTAAGTTTAGTTTTGGTTTTAAAAATATTAGGTGTGCGGGATAAAAATGGATATTGGCGATTAAAAGTATTTAATTTAGGACTTACGCACTATTATTTATAGATTCTCTGTGGTAGGAGATGATTTTTATCGAGAATAAAGTCATCAATGAAGTCTTTGATGATTGGTCTAAATAATTTGTTCTGCCAACGATATGCATTTTCAAAGATCCGCTCAAACTGGTTCTT
>NZ_JANHGP010000028.1:0-431 GCF_024494585.1 Acinetobacter sp. 5862 | reverse complement strand
CGTATCGTTGAATAAATCGTTGTATGGCTTACATTCATTGTTTGATCCAAATCAGGAAATGTCTTTAAACGCTTTGCTATTTGCTGAGGAGACCATAAACAACGGATCGCTTCAACAATAAATTTCCAGAGGATTGAATCGATTTTGAGTTTTCTGTGACCACGTCTACGTCTAGCGAAGGTGTTATCAGAAGCATATCGAGCTTGATAAACGTCATTGATGCTATTTCTTTTAAGCTCACGATAGATCGTACTAGGATGTCTTTTAATGAGTTCAGCAAATTTTCTGGCTGAAAAGCCTTCTTTTCTTGACTCAAGCATTAATGCAGTACGATCTTCAAAGTTAAGATGATGGTATGACAATTTTATATACTCCATAAACCCTTTAAATTAATTAGGTGGTTTATGTCGCACTTCAAGTTTTACTCTGCC
>NZ_JANHGP010000099.1:0-444 GCF_024494585.1 Acinetobacter sp. 5862 | reverse complement strand
TTTCATGCAGAATCTCCTGCTTTGATCTTAAGAGAAAATTCTACTTTTACATCCTTTTATTTTTAGGGGGGATTACCCTTACTGATTACTTTCTTATACAAAACTCGTCTTTTAGGCAGAAGATCAACCTCTATAAAGCTTAGAATTTCATGCAAAGCACAACTAGAAATCAAAAGATAGTTTTTAGATATAAAAAAAGCCCACATAAAGTGAGCTTTTTTTCAAGCAATCTTATTAGATAACTTTAATTGTAGTTGCTTGTGGTCCTTTTTTACCTTGACCAAGTACAAACGAAACGCGTTGGCCTTCGTTTAATACTTTGAAACCATTGCTTTGGATTTCACTGAAGTGAGCAAAAACATCTTGGCCAGAATCAGCTTGAATGAAACCAAAACCTTTAGTTTCGTTAAACCACTTAACAGTACCAGTAACTGTATCAGACAT
>NZ_JANHGP010000098.1:0-455 GCF_024494585.1 Acinetobacter sp. 5862 | reverse complement strand
CATACCACTTTTGTCTCTTTTAAATCTAATGTTGATATTAAATCAGGTGCAACTTTAACATCATGTGTGGTTCCATCGGTAATCATGAAATCAATAGGATTGCCATGTGCATCAACAATCAAATGTATTTTTGAGGAGTTTCCTCCTACACTTTTAGAAATAGATTGATTCGCTATGCCAGCAGAATGTTGATGAGCACGTACATGAGAGCCATCAATAAAAATCCACTCCATATCGGGGCATGAGGCTAGTAATTTGAATAATCTAAGTAACTTACCGCTGCTTGACCAACGATTAAAACGTTTGAAAATAGAGTTTGAATGACCAAAACAACAAGGAATATCTCGCCACGGACAGCCTGTTCTAATTCTATAGAGAATAGCTTCAATAAAATTGCGTAAATTTGAGTTGTGGTGAATGGATAAATTACGCAGAATAACTTTCAACTTTTGCCA
>NZ_JANHGP010000097.1:0-495 GCF_024494585.1 Acinetobacter sp. 5862 | reverse complement strand
AACCATTTTAAAGCTTTCGACTTAACCTTTTTTTACATCAATAATGGCTTCATTTAATGTCAGCATACTTTTTGAAATACCACCCCTAATTTATTTAATGCTTTCTGCATATCGTCAAAGGATGCCATAAGGTCACCCTTATCCATGATTTTTAAAACTTCTTCTTCAGTTACTTTTTGGTTGTAATAACCATTAAGAATGGGTTGCAATCGATGCAACACCGCAAGAAAAATCAAGATCTTGTTTTACGATATTATGATCACGGATTTGTTTCCATGATTTTACTTTAATCTAATTGTGGTAGTGATTGAAGTAAATGGGATTTGCATGAGTGAATTGTGTCATTAATATTAGGCTAATGAAAAGCTTATTCATAAATAATTCTTAGTAAGTATGTTGTATTTCATATATATTCCTATTTTTTATGATCAAAAACATATAGAATTAGTATCATAAATGAAAAAAATATACATATTATTAAAGAAAGAGCCATAC
>NZ_JANHGP010000096.1:0-535 GCF_024494585.1 Acinetobacter sp. 5862 | reverse complement strand
TGCCATTTGATTTGGTGTCTTAAAATCCAAGCCTTTTTGAATTCTTCGCTGATTATAAAATAACTCTATATATTTTGTAATATCCGCTTTGGCTTCTTCCCTTGTTTTGTAGTTGCGATGATGGACTAGTTCATTTTTGAGTATGCCCCAGAAACTCTCTATCGGTGCATTATCAAAGCAGTCACCTTTTTTGCTCATTGAACCCTGAAAATCAAATTTCTCAAGTAAGTTTCGATATTCATTACTGCAATATTGGCTGCCTCTGTCTGAATGTACAATGAGATCTTTAGCAAGTTTCTGATTGCGAATAGCCATATTCAATGCATCACAAACAAGCTTGGCTGTCATGCGCTCATTTAAGCTATAGCCAACAACCTGTTTCGTGTAAAGATCTTTGACAGCTGCCAAGTACAACCAGCCCTCAGCCGTCCAAATGTAGGTAATGTCACTCGACCACGCAAGATTAGGCTTCGTCATTGAAAACTGTTGCTTGAGTAAATTGTCATAAATAGAACGGTTGTGATCACTGTTCGTG
>NZ_JANHGP010000095.1:0-542 GCF_024494585.1 Acinetobacter sp. 5862 | reverse complement strand
TTGTGTGTAGGCTTCTTCATTTGAAAATTATATCGCTGAAAAAGCCTTTACAGATAGGTTTGTGCAACAAAGCCGTAACAAGGCATAAACGTAAGCTAAGAGATCATCGGTATAGTGAAAGTGAAAATACCAAGCAATTAACTGAACGTATGAAAGCTGTATCTAAGCGTTATGCTCGGATTCTAGTTGTAAGGCTAGATCTGATGTATAAGAAAGATTATCGTCATTTAATTGGTATTGAGGATTTTGATCGTGATATGCGGACGTTAAGGCAGTATATCCACAATCAAGATAGAATCTTTGAGGGACTGATTGAGTATGCTTGGGCTTTAGAGCAAGGTGCGGACAAAGGCTACCACTGCCATCTACTCTTGGTTTATAAAGGACATGAGCATAACAACGGCTATGGTATTGCCAAACGTGTAAATGAGTTATGGCAGAAAATCACCTTTGAACAGGGATACTAGGCAGAGTAAAACTTGAAGTGCGACATAAACCACCTAATTAATTTAAAGGGTTTATGGAGTATATAAAATTGTCAT
>NZ_JANHGP010000094.1:0-550 GCF_024494585.1 Acinetobacter sp. 5862 | reverse complement strand
TAGACCCGAAACCAGGCGATCTATCCATGAGCAGGTTGAAGGTTGGGTAACACTAACTGGAGGACCGAACCCACTGTCGTTGAAAAGCCAGGGGATGACTTGTGGATAGGGGTGAAAGGCTAATCAAGCCTGGTGATAGCTGGTTCTCCCCGAAAGCTATTTAGGTAGCGCCTCGGACGAATACCATTGGGGGTAGAGCACTGTTTCGGCTAGGGGGTCATCCCGACTTACCAAACCGATGCAAACTCCGAATACCAATGAGTACTATCCGGGAGACAGACTGCGGGTGCTAACGTCCGTAGTCAAGAGGAAAACAATCCAGACCGCCAGCTAAGGCCCCAAAATCATAGTTAAGTGGGAAACGATGTGGGAAGGCATAGACAGCTAGGAGGTTGGCTTAGAAGCAGCCACCCTTTAAAGAAAGCGTAATAGCTCACTAGTCGAGTCGGCCTGCGCGGAAGATGTAACGGGGCTAAAACTATGTGCCGAAGCTGCGGATGTATACTTTGTATACGTGGTAGGGGAGCGTTCTGTAAGCCGATGAAGGTGT
>NZ_JANHGP010000070.1:0-663 GCF_024494585.1 Acinetobacter sp. 5862 | reverse complement strand
TTTAATTCGTCTGATCACAGATACTTTATAAAGCATTTTAATACTTTTTTGAATCTGTCAATGCGTAAGTCCTAAAAGATATGTTTAGTTTGCATCCACAACTTGCTCAAGATACATTTTTTGTAGGCGACTTTCCGCTTTCAACATGTCGTTTAATGAATGATATGCAATTTCCCTGGTTGATTCTTGTACCACGTGTACCGGGAATTAGCGAGTTATATGAATTAAGCCAAGCTGATCAAGAGCAATTCTTACGTGAATCAAGCTGGTTATCGAGCCAATTGGCACGCGTATTCCGTGCAGACAAAATGAATGTTGCAGCACTCGGTAACGTCGTGCCACAACTGCATTTTCATCATGTTGTACGTTATCAAAATGATGTTGCATGGCCTAAACCAGTTTGGGGAACGCCAGCCGTACCTTATAGCAATGATGTACTCGTACATATGCGTCAAACATTAATGCTTGCATTGCGTGGTCAAGGCGATATGCCATTTGACTGGCGTATGGACTGATTTAGAAAATAGAATAAAAAACAGTCTTCTATAACAAGGAAGGAGGGTAGGGTGTCACTAGATAGGTTAATAGGGCTTTGTTGCACAAACCTATCTGTAAAGGCTTTTTCAGCGATATAATTTTCAAATGAAGAAGCCTACACACAAA
>NZ_JANHGP010000093.1:0-680 GCF_024494585.1 Acinetobacter sp. 5862 | reverse complement strand
TAATCTGAATGACATCTATCATATTATTGAAACTCGGCAATTTGATAAGGTAATGGTGGCATCCAAAGCCTATTCATCAAATATCGTGGTTCAATACTTGGTCAAACGATTCTATCGTTATGCGCCAGAACGTTATCTTCACGGAAAGTATCGCCTAACACCTATAGATGCAGCGAAGTTATTACATGATGCTATTGGAAGCATTAATCAGCAAACAAATATTCCTTTCAAAACCTTTATCAAGGAAAAGCTTATTTCGGGTGTGAAAGTCGACTTCAAAACCAAAGAGGTTGTCATTGACCCTAGTAAGGCTGCTAATTTCATTGCCAAGTTTTTTGCAGTGAATGACCGTAATGCCAAAAAGCCTGAATTACGATATTTGGAGTTCAGTGGGATTGCCTTTGGTGGTTATCAATACCTATCTATAGCGAAGATACAAGCTCCATATCTGCAAGTGCCAGAAGAATTTCAGTTAGGGGAGCGTATTTTCAATTCGATGACAGGTATATTTATTTCTGGTTCAGAGTCTTCCTTGAAACTTGTCTCTCCGTTATATGATGAGATTGATGTCTTCGATGATGGCATGGATCTCGACAAGACTGCATAATTTGACTTGGCTTTGCACTTTCTGGTCATTTCCATTCGGAGATGACCACATTTCTTTTTTGCTACGCCAAACA
>NZ_JANHGP010000013.1:0-93659 GCF_024494585.1 Acinetobacter sp. 5862 | reverse complement strand
ACCATTAGAGAAATTTGCTCAGCTTGTTGATTATCATAAGACTTTTCAAACTGTCGCACCTCATGTTTGAATTCGCCCTGTCATAGCTCGGGTCAAAAATAATGACTTCATCATCTGCATGGATACAGGCTTGAATGGCACAAAAAATCGCAATGGTTGCGCCAGGGGTAATGGTAATTTCGGTGACAGGATCGAGTTGCAGTTGATCTCGTTGTAAAAATTGTTTGGCTAGTTGTTCTCTGAGGACTAAAACACCATCTCCCGCAGGGTATTGGTTATAACCTGAAAGCGTGGCTTGGCTCAGCGCTTCAAGCAATGCAGGCGGAGCAGGGAAATCGGGGAAGCCTTGAGACAGATTCAGTGCATTCAGTCGTTGTGCGAGTTCAGTCATCACGCTAAAAATAGTCACGCCTTGGCTTGGAAGTTTTGACTGAAGCTGCAACATGGTTTTTAACCTGATTGATGTTTTATTTAGGGCTGATTGTATCGAGAAAGAGCGGCCTTTTCCAAATTATCGATCTCTAAATAAAAAGAGATATGTCTCTTATTGGTTTGAAACATGTGTTTCAGATCAAGAGAAATATTGGAATTGTGTCTTAATAAAAACAATACTGACAGAATTGGTCATTTTTGATTTGAAATTGTAAATTTAATTGTTAATTTTCAATTACATATTATGTTTAAATTTTATTTTTTAAGCGATATAATTTACAGGTGGTGATTAAAATAAATACTATTTTTGTGAAATAGGGCATTCAGTAATGGA
The DNA here is from genome assembly GCF_024494585.1 of Acinetobacter sp. 5862. Lineage (NCBI taxonomy): Bacteria > Pseudomonadati > Pseudomonadota > Gammaproteobacteria > Moraxellales > Moraxellaceae > Acinetobacter > Acinetobacter sp. 5862. Next base: position 92,893 of record NZ_JANHGP010000013.1, on the reverse strand, counting down.
CAGTTTCGATCTAAAAATACGCTATCCACATCATATGGATTTAAAAGATGTAGAGCAGCTTGAGGCATTGAATACCATTGGGGTATTAACTCGTTTTGATAAAATGGGCTGGAAAAAACAATTAAGCCGTTGGCTACAGCTTGATGGTGCTAGCCCAACGTTTACCATTACCGATGAAAAGACAGAACAGACCATAGAAATCGTATTGAATACCTATGGGTCATTTCAAGAACTTAACTTTATTGTCAAGACAGACATTCCTGTAGTTGTTGCTAAAAAACAAATGTTTGGATTGGTTACACGACAGGCGAAAGAAAAAGTTCATTTTAAACAACTTTCATTGGTACAAGTGAAAGCCTATCTAACTGCATTTTTAAAACAAGATACAGATACTTTGATTCGTTATTATCAAGAAAGTAAACAGCAACTGGCGCAATCTGCATAACGATGAGGAGCAAATTCCCCCATCGTTCTGTTGCTATTTATAAAACATTTTCAACAATCGCACGAATGATACCCAGTGCCAAGCCAATAAATGCCCCGACAATCACACCGTTGACACGGATCATGTGTAAATCACCACCCACCTCACTTTCGATTTTGGCAATCATTTCGCGTGAATCCCACTCGTGGATACGTTCGCTGATATAACGGATGATCTTGTCGCTATATTGTTCGCTAAAGTTGGTTGCCAAACCGACCATTTTTTCATTCAGAACCTGACGTACTTTTTCATTCTGAATCAAGCTTTCACCAAGCTGTTGTATCGCAGCCTGTAAATTCGTTGCAATACCAGAATTTTCCTGCATTAAATCCGTTTTAATCGCATCACATAAAATTGCCACAGCACCACTAATAAAGTTCAGCACCTGTGGACTGTCCAGCACATCATCCTTGCTCTGATTTAAGCGCTTGCTGGCTTCACTGTTGCTGTCCACAAGCTGCAACATCAGATTATGCGTGGTGGTTTCAATGTCCTGCCGCCATGGATGTTCAGGGTTAGCCAACATCGATTCAACTTTTTCAATCAGTGAGTCAATTGTCCGTTGTTGCACATCAATCCCAATCCAGCTTGCGCCTTTGGCTAGTTTCCAAACACCTAATTCTTGGAACAGTTTACGTGATAGATCTCGTGCCTTTTCAGGATGAGAGACCATCCACTCATGCGCCAGATCAAGACCGCGTTGCAATACGTCTTGATGGAAGTCATTTTCCAAAACAGCACGTAACATTTCACTGGCGAGTTTATTGATTTTGGTACTGCGTACCCATTGCACACTATTGTTTTGCACAAAGTGGGCAATTTGATCTTGGCTCACAAATTCAAAAATTTTCGGTACAGTATGTTGAATCATCTGTACGACTTGTTGGTTATTTTGAGGGTTGGCTAGCCATTGACCGACGGCCAAACTGAGGTCAGCATTTTTTAAACTGCGTTCAACGATTTGAGGAGATAAAAAGTTTTCTTGTACAAAACGCCCCATTGATTCTGCAATACGCGCTTTATTCCGTGGAATGATTTCGGTATGGTCACGCAATAGTTTGGGTAAAGGCATTTTTCCAAAAGGATTGCGGAAAAGTACAGTGACAGCGTACCAATCAGCCAGCCCACCAACTACACCTGCTTCCGCACCTAACATAAAAATATGAATGACCCATTTATATTCAGGTAAAAAATGCGCCGCGACCATTAAGCCAATCCATGCTACAACCGCAATGATCAATGCCATAGTGGCGAAGTACTTACTTCTTTGCAGGCTCGGTACGTGAATTTCTTCGACTGAATTCATTGAGTCATCCTTATCAATTTACTTTTTGTTTTGAGGTGGCGCAGGGGGCTGCAACACGTCTCCTGTTGGACTCAATCCGTATTTTTGCCCTAATGATTGCAAAATGAGTTGCGCATCAAAAGCATCAGGTGATTGCTGCTGAGTCTGAAAACACTCGATAGTATACGACACTTGGATTGGATCAAGATTGACCACTTGAGGCATATCATAGAATGGGTCAGGCCAAAATGCAGGATGTCGGCGATAATAACCATATGGGTAATAAGAGGGTGTCGGATAAATCACAGCTTGGCGTTGCGTTTTATGTCGTGCGTTACTTGGATCATCAACAACAGTAAAATAACGAAAACCGTTTTTGATTGTAGTTTGTGCAGCTTTGAGTAAAGTAATTTCCTCTGCTGTAGCATAATTCAAATTATTATCTGCTTGGAAACCAATGCGGTAAGTTTTGTTATTCAATGGATAAGCGGTGAATTGACCCAGTTGATCGAAGGTTTTGGGTTTTGATGGAACAGTTACACATCCTGCCAGTGTTAATGTAACAAGGAGAGGGGCACATATGAATAAAGATTTCATTTTGCAATTCCTATGTTCAATGTCTCAGGAGACGAAAGACTTAAAAGCTGCTATTTGGTTGTGTTAAAAAGGTCAGTTCTTCAGGTGTCGAGCTTCGACCTAAGATGGCATTACGATGTGGATAACGCCCAAAACGGTCAATAATCACTTTATGCTTTTTTTCAAAGCTCAAATTAATTTCGTTCCCTAAACGTTGGAACAGTTTTAAAGCAAACTCGTGCATTAATTTAGATTCACTATGCATAAATGGCATATATAAAAATGAGCGTTGTTCGGGATTCAATTGAGCATCGAGTTGTAAACTAATTGCTTCTTGAGCAAGCATCAATGCCATGCTGTCATAGGCAAAAGCTTGCGCTTGATCACGATATAAGTTGCGAGAAAATTGATCCAACACAATGATTTCGGCTAAACGACCTTCTGGTGTGTGTCGCCAAGACCAAAGCTCTGCTTGGATCGCTTGATGGTGAATTATTTGAAATTGGTCGCGAATTTTTGCATCAAATTCATCACTTTTGGCAAACCAAAGTGAACGGTGTTCAGGATTAAACCAAAAATTAAGAATATCCTGTGCTTGCATAGCTCAGTGCTCATGGGAAGATTTATTTTTAATAAAATCACAATTTCAGCATGTCTTATATAACAAGATTGTGATAAAAATTGCCAAACTAAATCAGATGACTAGATCACAATTGTCGTTATAATTGGCAGAATAACCAAGTCGCGACCATTTATGTGGTTGGCTGATCTTAAATAAGCGAGCATATAAATTATGAATCAACCCAGCATACATTCTTCCTCTGTGATACCGACTTGTGTAGATGCTTCGCTATTAAAGGGGATGCTACGCGGCATTGAACGCGAAAGTTTACGTATGCAAAGCAATGGATTTTTATCACAAAAAAATCATCCAGAAGCTTTAGGTTCTGCACTAACACATCCACATATTACGACAGATTATTCAGAAGCATTGATGGAGTTTATTACTACACCGAAAACAACCATCGCGGCTGCATTAGATGAATTAAGAGATATTCATAGCGTGGTACATCAGCAGCTAGAAGAAGGCGAAAGATTATGGCCACTGTCCATGCCGTGTATGTTGGATGATAATGAAGAAAATATTCGATTAGCACAGTACGGCACTTCTAATATTGGCCGCTTTAAAACCTTATACCGTCATGGTTTAGGTGTACGTTATGGCCGCCGTATGCAAACCATTTCTGGCGTGCATTACAACTTATCTTTCCCGGATCAATTGTTTGCAGTATTGCAACAACATGAAACCAAGCCAGAATTAAAACAACTCAGTTTGCAGGATTATCGTAGCCATCGTTATTTTGGCCTGATTCGGAACTTTATCCGACTTACCCCTTTAGTGATGTATCTGTTGGGTGCAAGCCCATCGGTTTGTCGTTGCTTTTTAACGGGGCGCGAGCATCATTTACAGCCTTTGGTTAAAGGGACTTTATATTTACCAGAAGCGACCGCTTTGCGTATGGGACGTTTGGGCTACCAAAACTCAGCACAAAAAGAATTGGGCATCCATTATAACGATCTACACGATTATCTTGATGGATTACAAAAAGCGGTACATACCCCTTATCCTGAATTTACCGATTTAGGTTTAAATGATGAACAGGGTGAGCCGATTCAAATCAATGATCACGTGCTCCAAATCGAAAATGAATACTACAGTCTAGTTCGTCCGAAACAAGTACCACAAGCAGGTGAAACCCCATCACAAGCATTGAAGAATCGTGGTGTTGGCTATGTAGAATTACGTGCCGTAGATGTGAACCCTTATAGTGCGATTGGAATTGATGAAATTTCAGCGGGTTTTCTTGAAAGTTTAGCATTGTATTGTTTATTAAATGACAGTCCTGATTTGTTTGCAGAAGAGCAAGAGCAAATTGATCATAATCAAACAGAAGTGGTCAATCGTGGACGTGCAGTAGATGCTAAAATTATAGAAGGTGAAACAATAGTTTCACTGCATGATTGGGCACAACGTCATTTAAATGCGATTCAAGACTGCGCTACTTTGTTAGATCAAATGGATGGTTCACAGTTATATTCTGAGGCAATCCAAGTGATGCAGCAGCGTTTAGATCATGTTGAAAATACGCTTTCCGCGCATGTGATTAAAGATACTTTGGATAATGGTGGGACATGGAGCTTCGGGAGTGTCATGGCTCAACAACATGTCAATCGTTATGAACAACATCAATTGAGTGCAGAAAGAGAACAATATTTTGCAGAATTAGCGCAAACATCGTTGCAAAAACAGGCGCAACTTGAACAAGATAACGACATCAGCTTTGAACAATATCTTGCGCAATACCGTTAAAATTTTAGAGGACTTCCCATGCGATGGACTTACCGCTTAGTTAGTGCATTATTGGTACTAACGAGTATTATTGGTATCTCGTTTGCGTTGTATTTAGAACATGTGCAAGGTTTAGAGCCTTGCCCACTGTGTATTTTCCAACGTATTGGCTTAATTGGAATGGGATTGATTGCATTAGTCGCATTTATTCATAATCCGATTTCAAATGGTTTTAAACGTTTTTATGCACTATTAGCAACCTTATCCATCGGTTGGTCAGTGGGCGTGGCATCTCGTCATGTTTGGCTACAGCATTTACCACCTGATAAGGTGCCAAGTTGTGGTCCAGGCTTGGACTATTTAGTTGATGCATTGCCAATGAAAGCGGTATTTCAGGAAGTGCTTTCAGGTTCAGGCGAATGTGCTGCAATTGACTGGACTTTTTTAGGACAATCACTACCCGTGTGGTCGTTGCTGTATTTTAGTTTGATCTTATTGGTATGTTTGTGGCAGTTGTTTAGACATTATAGTGTTGCTAAATAATAAAAAAGCCAACGATACGTTGGCTTTTTTTTAGATCAAGAAGACTGACATCAGGTTTCTACGATGCCATCTAAATCATCAAAAGTATAATTATTCGGAACATTGATTAAATGCGTTTGGATGCCTGCCTCAACGACTTCGTCAACATCGGGATATAACCAACGTGTAATCTGTTCAGCAACACTCGAATGGTACTGAATTTCAAAATGGTTTAAACCATAGAATACGGCTTTATGGGTTTCTGGTAATTTAAGTTGGAAGCGTGGATTTTGATGTTCACCTAGCGCACTTTCCACACTGACCAAATAATCGCCAATGACAGAGAGTGCTTTATTACGCAATTTCTCAAATTCTAAAGTACCTGCGATTAAGAAGGTATTGATATGAGAGGGTAATGGTGCAGGTTTACGATTATCATCAGCAAAGCCAATACGTGCATTATTATGTTCCCAATCGTCATCTCGAACACTGCCATGACGCAAATCTAAAATACCATTACTACGAATGTTGATCAGTTGACCAATTAAGCTAATAAAAGGGAACGCGCCCAATTTATCTTGCAAAATAAAACCAAAGCGTTCTAGCGCCGCACCATGATGTGGCGAACCAATACAAACTAAATTCTCAACCATATGCACCCATTGATAGAGATTCTGTTTGCCATAAAATAGGGCACTACGAGAAACCAAGCCACCCATACTGTGTCCGATTAAATCAATGCTGGTGATTCTTGGATTTCGTTGTACTAAATCTTCAAGTACATTGGCAAAGCTTCGACCATTTGCAGAAATACGACGCCCTGTATTGTAGTTCAGATATAACATGGTGTTGTTGTCCCGTTGCGCAAGCAGACGTTCACCAATTCCACCATAACGGCTATTTGACCAGCTGAGATGATTCATACACAGACCATGTGTAAGAATGACAATACGACCAGTTAATTCACCTTGTTGTAATGATCCATAATGATCATAAAGCACCATAGGTAAAGCCATTGGGTTGTGTTGTTTTAAGAAAAAGTCTCCAAAAATCCCGTTTAATGCACCCACCACGAAATGCAGTGTTGGTGTCAGGGGTTTATCATGCAGCACAGGGAATTTTTCAATAATATGACGTAAACTTGGTGCAAGAAAACTGCTACCGTACTTCTGTAATGTGTCATAAGAAAATTGATAAAATTTTTGTAACTGTGGAAGTTTCTGTAAATTTTTAGCTTTTTGTGCGCTTAAACCAAGTGTTGTCCGTAACACTTCTGTTTGCACTAATTGCACCAATTCGTGAACACCACTTAAGCTCGTGCTCACAACTTGCGCCAAACCTTCCAAAACATCTGCCTGACTCGGGGGTGTACTGTCCCATTTGCAGTAGGTTTCATGCAGAGGCGTTAAACTTGGCATATTGATTTCCCCATCCTTGATATATACCGAAGGTTTGAAGTAATTGACTTAATATTCTTTAGATAAACTACAACAAACGCTTACATCTTATGTGTTTCATAAGTAATTTTTTTAGAATACTGATGAACGGAGCGCACTATCGTTTTTTGTGTCAGACAATATCAAGCTTAAATGTAATTTATATTGTTATTTATTTATCTATTAACCTAAATAATGTGATTTATTTGATAATAAGTCAAGCTGTTGTCTATTATGGTGCGTATGCAAATTATTTATTTACATGGCTTTCAAAGCAGCCCCATGTCAAAAAAGGGGCAACAATTAGAACAATATTGCACAAATGTTGAGCATGCTGATGTGCATTTACCTGATTTGAATAAACCGCCTGAACACGTTTTAAGAGATATTTCTAAGCTGATTGAAAGTTTACCACTCGATCAAGTGAGATTGGTTGGAAGTAGCTTAGGGGGATTCTATGCGACATATCTTGTCGCAAAATATGGATGCCCTGCTGTACTGATTAATCCTGCTATGCAACCATGGCAGTTATTCGAAGATTTATTCGGGATTGAACAAATCCCACTCAAAGTCACTGATTCATGGACACTCGATGCCGACCAATTGCAGCAATTACAATCAATTGCTGACACGAAGTTAAAGCATGCTGATAAAATTCTTGTACTGTTGCAACGAGGTGATGAAGTCTTGGATTATCGTCAAGCACAACGTTATTATAATGCAGCACAGCCATCTGCATTGATTTTAACCGACGCTGATGGTAATCATGCAATGGATGATTTTGAAGAAAAATTACCTTTCGTACTCCGATTTTTATCGACAGCCCTCTAATAAGGAAGTCAGACCCAGTGACACAATACACGGCACAATCCCTTGAAGTTCTTTCAGGTTTAGATCCTGTTCGTCGTCGTCCCGGTATGTATACCGATACCTCACGTCCAAACCATTTGGCGCAAGAGGTGATTGACAATGCGGTGGATGAAGCACTTGCAGGACATGCCAATCAAATTTGTGTCACGGTCTATGAAGATGGTTCATTGTCAGTCGAAGATAATGGACGAGGTATGCCAGTCGATATTCATCCTGAATATGGACAAAGTGGTATCGAAATTATTTTGACCAAATTACATGCAGGCGGAAAATTCAGTACCGATAATTACCAATTTTCTGGTGGTTTACATGGTGTCGGTATTTCTGTCGTGAATGCTTTATCAACACGCGTTGAGGTTGCGGTACAACGCCAAGGTAACTTGTATCAAATGGCATTTGAACAAGGCGAACCTGTTGCACCATTATCGGTGTTAGAAGGTAAAGTGGCGAAACGTGCGACAGGAACAACCGTTCGCTTTTGGCCAGAAGCAAAATACTTTGATAGTCCAAAATTTGCACTAAAAGCATTGAAGCATAATTTGAAAGCTAAAGCCGTTTTAGCGGCGGGCTTAAAAATTATTTATGACGATAAAATCAATAATGAAAAAATTGAATGGCAGTTTGAAAATGGTCTAGTCGACTATTTAATGGATGAACTTGAGGATCGAGAGATTCTACCTGATCCTGCATTTGTCAGTAGTGGACAAGCAGAGCGAGCAGCTTGTGAATTTGCGATCTGTTGGAATGTCGAGGGGGGGGAGCAGATTCAGGAAAGCTACGTCAACCTGATTCCAACCGCGCAAGGTGGTACGCATGTCAATGGATTGCGTTCAGGGGTCACGGAGGCGTTACGAGAGTTCTGTGAATTACGTAATTTATTACCACGTAATATGAAACTTTCGGCAGAAGATGTTTGGGATGGGGTCAATTTCATTCTATCGCTGAAATTCCAAGAACCTCAATTTTCGGGGCAGACCAAAGAGCGTTTATCCAGTCGTGAAGCCTCCAATATTGTGCTGAATATTGCCAAAGATGCCTTTGCTTTATGGTTAAACCAACATGCTGAGATTGCAACGCAGTTAGCTGAAATGGCAATTGCTAAAGCTGGGCGTCGCTTAAAAGCAGCGAAAAAAGTGGAGCGTAAAAAGATCGTCTCTGGTCCTGCGTTACCCGGAAAACTGGCTGATTGTGTGGGTTTAACGCGCGAAGACAGCGAATTATTTATTGTCGAAGGGGATTCCGCAGGTGGAAGCGCTAAACAAGCGCGTGACAAGAACTTCCAAGCGATTATGCCGATTCGAGGAAAAATTCTAAATACATGGGAAGTATCTTCGGATGAGGTGCTCGCTTCTCAAGAGGTACATGATATTGCGATTGCCATAGGGGTTGATCCGGGTAGCGATGATCTATCTGAATTACGTTATGGCAAAATCTGTATTCTTGCCGACGCAGACTCGGATGGTCTACATATCGCGACATTACTCTGTGCCTTGTTTGTGAAACATTTCCCGACTTTAGTTGAAGATGGTCATTTGTTTGTCGCAATGCCACCACTGTATCGTATTGATATTGGTAAAGATGTTTATTATGCGTTGGATGATAGTGAACTCGAAAGCATTTTGAAAAAAGTGAAAGGTAATAAAAATCCGCAAATCACTCGATTTAAAGGATTAGGTGAGATGAATGCGAGTCAATTGCGTGAAACCACGATGGACCCAAATACGCGCCGTTTAGTCCAACTCGATTTGGATGATGCGCATTTTACCGCAGGGTTATTAGATAAATTGCTTGCAAAAAAACGTTCGAGTGATCGTAAGCATTGGTTAGAACAGAAAGGTAATTTAGCGGATATAGTTGTTTAATTCTTTTTAATTGAAAGATTAAAAGCCAAGCTCATGCTTGGCTTTTCTTTATCTAGGGTCTAGCCATATTTAGGATAAATTAATCTGCATCATTTTAGTTCATCTCGTTCTTTTTGTATGCAATGTTGTATACAAGATTGGATTCTTATTTATTTTATTTAATAAATATTAAAATAAAACAATAGCTTAAATTGTTGGCATAAAAATTGAATAACTCCACTCAGTAAAAATCAAAAGATCAATCTGTGGAGAACAAAGATGCAAAACAAATTAATGTCAATGTCCGTTCTTATGGCAGCGATGATGGGGGTAGGACTGGTCGGTTGTTCTAAACCAGCCGAAAAAACAGAAGCAGCAAAAACAGAAACCAAGGCGGCAGCACCAGCCGCAAGTGGTGACACCATTAAGGTGGGGATTTTACATTCACTCTCTGGCACGATGGCAATTTCTGAGACCTCTCTGAAAGATACTGCATTGATGACCATTAATGAAATCAATGCCAATGGCGGGGTGATGGGTAAAAAACTCGAACCTGTCATTGTTGACCCAGCATCAGATTGGCCGCTATTTGCTGAAAAAGCACGTCAGTTAATTACTCAGGACAAAGTTGCCGTTATTTTCGGTTGCTGGACATCAGTATCACGTAAGTCGGTGCTTCCTGTGGTTGAAGAGTTAAATGGTTTATTGTTCTATCCAGTGCAATATGAAGGTCAGGAACAGTCTAAAAATATTTTCTATACAGGTGCAGCGCCGAACCAACAAGCCATTCCTGCGGTGGAATATTTAATGGGAGAAGAGGGGGGTAAAGCACAACGTTTTGTTTTACTCGGTACAGATTACGTCTACCCACGAACAACCAATAAAATCTTACGTGCATTCCTGAAGTCTAAAGGTGTTGCCGATGCAGACATCATGGAAGAGTACACGCCATTTGGTCATAGCAACTACCAAACTATTGTTGCCAATATCAAGAAATTCTCCGCAGGTAAAAAGACTGCGGTGATCTCCACCATCAATGGCGATTCCAATGTTCCTTTCTATCGTGAGTTAGGCAACCAAGGTATTAAAGCTGCTGATATTCCAGTGATGGCTTTCTCAGTTGGCGAAGAAGAATTACGTGGAATTGATACCAAACCATTGGTGGGTCATTTAGCGGCATGGAACTATTTCATGTCAGTTAAAAATCCGAAAAACACCGAGTTTGTGAATAAATTCAAACAATATGCGGTGGAGTACAAACTTCCAAATGCCGATAAAGTTGTGACCAACGATCCGATGGAAGCGACCTATGTGGGTATCAATATGTGGAAACAAGCGGTCGAAAAGGCAGGTACTACTGAGGTTGATAAAGTTCGTGATGCAATGGCAGGTCAAACATTTGCAGCACCATCGGGTTATACCCTCAAAATGGATGAAACCAATCACCATTTACATAAGCCTGTGATGATTGGGCAAATTCGTGGTGATGGGCAATTTGATGTGGTTTATAAAACGCCTCAAACCATCAAAGCTGAGCCTTGGAGCCCATATATTCCTAAATAATTTTCCTATGCAACCTGCTGTTTCGGCAGCAGGTTTTTCTTGGTTTTATTTCTTGTTGATTGGTTTAAATAGAAAATATAAGGGGAGTCTTATGGCGAAACACTATGTTTTGGCAATGCTCTGCATCATGGCACAGATCATGTTTAATCCTGCATGGGCAGAAGTTACTTCACCAACAACTGTGACGTCTACAACTTCTCAGGATGCCATCCAAACTTTTGTTAAATCTGACTTTGCTACTCGCCGTGCCATGTTGAATCAATGGCCAGCCAGTATTGAGCAACTCGATCAGTTGGTGGCATATATTGATCAAAATGAGTTATATAGTGATAGTTCAGGCAATACTTATATTCTAAAAAACGATGAAGAATTATTAAGTTACCCACAACTACAAGTCGTCGAAACTTGGCCTTCAGACTTGTCTCAAGTGACTTTGGTCAATACTTTGCGTAAGGCGCTGAACTTTGGACAAGCCAAAGTTAAATTGAATTCTGATGATGCATCACAACGTTTAGCCGCTGTTGATATTTTAGAAAATAACTTGGATGAGCTTGATGTCGCAACGATCAAACAACTCTATCTCAATGAAAAAAGTGAAGGTGTTAAAGCCCGTTTAGCACAACTGAAAGCTCGTTTAGATTTTAACAGTTCAGATGAATTCACCAAGATCGAAGCAGTAAAAGTTTTGGCGGATTCAAATCGTCCAGATGTATCCGCATTGATTAACCAAAGCTTAGAACAACCACAAAGTAATCCTGCATTGAAGGCAGCGTTGTTGGATGCACAAAATAAAATTAAAACGCGCATTCAAATCAGTGAATGGTCAGGGCATGTATTTTCAGGTCTCAGTACCGCTAGTATTTTACTTTTAGCAGCGCTTGGTCTTGCAATCACCTATGGTTTGCTTGGTGTCATTAATATGGCACATGGTGAACTCATCATGATCGGTGCTTATACCACTTACGTCATTCAAAGTTTTTTTAAAACCCATTTTGCAGGCTTGGTTGATTGGTATTTATTGGCAGCGATTCCTGCTGCATTTCTGGTGAGTGCGCTGATTGGTATGTTGATTGAACGCACGGTGATTCGCCCGTTGTATGGTCGCCAACTAGAAACATTATTGGCAACCTTTGGTGTGAGCTTAATCTTGATGCAATCTGTTCGCATGATCTTTGGTGCACAGAATGTTGAAGTGTCGAATGTCGCATGGCTTAGTGGAGGAATTGCCCTGACGCCAAGCCTGATGTTGCCGTATAACCGTATTGCGATTATTGGTTTTACTGTGGCGGTCTTACTGCTTTTAGTTTTCTTATTAAATAAAACCCGTTTCGGATTATTTGTCCGTGCTGTGACACAAAATCGTCAAATGGCGCGTGCCGTGGGCATTCGTTCTGCACGTATCGACATGCTGGCATTTGGCTTAGGTTCAGGCTTAGCTGGTCTTGCAGGTTGTGCGTTAGCACAAGTCGGCAATGTTGGCCCCGATCTCGGGCAAAACTACATTATTGATGCCTTCCTTGTCGTTGTCGTCGGTGGTGTGGGTCAAGTATGGGGGGCAGTACTTGCAGCCTTAGGTTTAGGGATTAGCGGTACAGTTTTGGAAATTGGCTTAGGTGCGGTTTTAGCAAAAATTATTCTCTTGGTTCTTGTGATTTTGTTTATCCAAAAGCGTCCACAAGGTTTGTTTGCCATCAAAGGTCGTTTCGTGGAGTAAGCCAATGAAAATCACTTCTTTATTTGCAGATAAACCGTATAGTGCAATCGCGATTGCCGTATGTTTTGCCGTGTTATTGAGCTTACCGTGGTTGCATTTGTTATCCCCTGATTCGGCATTTTATCTGTCAGCGTATTGGATTACGTTGATTGGCAAAATCATGTGCTTGGCTTTGGTCGCTTTGGCATTGGATTTAGTGTGGGGCTATGCGGGGATTTTAAGCTTGGGGCACGGTTTATATTTCGCCCTTGGTGGTTACGCCTTTGGCATGTATTTGATGCGTGAATCCGCAGGCGATGGCTTACCTGATTTCATGCGTTTCCTCAGTTGGACGGAACTCCCTTGGTATTGGGTGGGCACTGAGCATTTTGCTTGGGCGATGATTTTGGTTTTATCTGTGCCTGCCTTAGTTGCCTTTATTTTTGGTTTCTTTGCCTTTCGCTCCAAAATCAAGGGTGTGTATTTCTCAATTATTACCCAAGCCATGACCTTTGCAGCGGCACTCTTGTTCTTCCGCAATGAGACGGGTTTTGGTGGTAACAATGGCTTCACGGGTTTTAAAACCTTATTGGGTTTTGATATCACTTCTGCGCCAATGCGTGCCAGTTTATGTTTTGTCACTGCTTTGACTTTGATGCTGTGCTTTATCGGCTTACGTCAACTGATGAATCGTCCTTATGGTCGAGTTCTTGGCGCGATTCGTGACAGTGAAAACCGCTTGCAATATTTGGGCTATCGCACACTGTGGTACAAGCTTTCAGCATGGGTGCTATCGGCAGTGATTGCAGGTATCGCAGGGGCGTTGTATGTGCCACAGGTTGGCATTATTAACCCAAGTGAAATGAATCCAGTCAACTCGATTGAAATGGCAGTGTGGGTTGCCGCAGGGGGGCGTGGTACCTTGATTGGGGCGATTTTAGGTGCAGGTTTGATTAATGCAGTGAAGACTTATTTCACAGTTGCAGCACCAGAAGCTTGGTTATTGATCTTAGGTGCGCTATTTATCGTAGTGACGATTTTCTTACCTAAAGGTGTGATTGGTTTATTTGATCGTTTTAAAAAGGAGAGCAATTAAATGAGTGATTTATTCATAGACTCAGCTCAACATGGCGGTCAACTTGGTGAGGGCTATGGTCGTGCCAAAACCCAAGGTGCAGATTTTAGTCACGGGATTGCTTTGTATTTAGAAAAAGTCAGTGTGTGGTTTGATTCGTTTCGTGCGTTAAATGATTTATCACTGTACATCGCTGAGGGTGAATTACGCTGCATCATTGGACCAAATGGTGCGGGTAAAACGACCTTAATGGACGTGATCACAGGTAAAACTCGTCCGACTACTGGCACAGCATTTTTTGGACAAAACTATGATCTTGCCAAAATGAGTACTGAGGAAATTGCGGAAGCTGGGATTGGGCGCAAATTTCAGAAACCAACGGTATTTGAAAATTTTACAGTCATGGAAAATTTACTACTCGCTGCACCACGAGATAAACGAGTGAAGAAAAGTTTATTTTCTCGTTTAGACCCTGAAGCACAGTTGGCATTGGATGAAAGTTTAGAGCAAATCCGTTTAAAGGAATTTGTGAAAAAACCCGCAGGATTATTATCGCATGGTCAAAAGCAGTGGTTAGAAATCGGCATGCTATTGATGCAACGTCCGAAGCTGATTTTATTGGATGAGCCTGTGGCAGGAATGACCGATGCGGAAACAGAACGCACTGCTGAATTGTGTTTGGAATTGAAAAAAAATCATACGCTTGTGGTTGTAGAACATGACATGAGCTTTATCGATACCATCAGCGAAAAAGTTACGGTATTAGCACAGGGCGCAATCTTGGCAGAAGGCACATTGGCAGAGGTACAAGCCAATGAAGATGTGATTGAAAAGTATTTAGGACGCTAGGAGACCGCCATGTTAGAAGCGAAAGAAATTAACCAGTTTTATGGTGGCAGTCATATTCTGCGTGACGTATCTTTTCAAGCACCTGTAGGGGAATGCAGTGTTGTTTTAGGACGTAATGGCGTAGGTAAAACCACGTTGCTGAAATGCTTGATGGGGATTTTACCGATTAAGTCAGGACAAATTTTGTTAGACGGTAAAGATATTGCCAAGATGTCGCCTGAACAACGGGTGCGTGCTGGCTTGGCCTATGTACCGCAAGGACGAGATATTTTTTCAACCTTGACGGTAGAGGAAAACATCCTGATTGGCATGGCAAAATTTTCAGGCGCAAAAACCCGAAAAGTACCGAGTCATCTCTACGAAATTTTTCCTGTCTTGGATGAAATGAAGCATCGCCGTGGTGGAGATTTGTCAGGTGGTCAGCAACAGCAGCTTGCGATTGCTCGAGCGTTGGCTTCTGAGCCGAGTGTCTTGATTTTGGATGAACCGACTGAGGGGATTCAGCCGTCAATCATTAAAGATATTGGTCGGGTCATTCGTAAATTAGCAGATCAAGGGGAAATGGCGATCGTTTTAGTTGAGCAGTTTTAT
Organism: Acinetobacter sp. 5862; assembly: GCF_024494585.1. Lineage (NCBI taxonomy): Bacteria > Pseudomonadati > Pseudomonadota > Gammaproteobacteria > Moraxellales > Moraxellaceae > Acinetobacter > Acinetobacter sp. 5862. Next base: position 77,758 of record NZ_JANHGP010000013.1, on the reverse strand, counting down.
GATTTTGCTGAAGAGCTTGCAGATAACTATACGGTGATGGCGCGTGGACAAGTGATCGCACAGGGACAAGGTGCGGAAATGTCTGAAAAGGGTATAAGGGAGTTGGTGGCAATTTAATAAAAGCCTCGTAAGAGGCTTTTTTATTGAGGAGTTGAAAGTTGTAGCTGCATCCAAACCAAGTCACGCCATTGTCCAAATTTTTGTCCGACTTGTGGCATATAACCTGTTTGTACAAAACCAAGCTGTTCATGTAGCACAATTGAACCCATATTTTCACTATCAATCGCAGCCACCATGATATGCATGTTTTGTTGTATCGCGAGATGGATCAGTTGTTTCATCAAAGCTTTGCCTAGACCTTGACGTGCGTAGCTTGGATCAACAAAAACAGAATGTTCGATACTCTGACGATAGCCGCTAATCCTACGAAATGCAGCATAGTAGGCATAGCCAGCAACTTTATTATGGTGTTGCTCTTCAACCACAATCATTGGGAATTGCTGCTGTTGCATGTCTTGAAAACGTTGTTGATATTGTTCTAAAGCAACAGCTTGATGATTCCAGTTGGCTGTACCTGTCAGGATTTCATGATTATAAATCGTAAGAATCTGTTCCAAATCATTTAGTGTGGCAAAACGAATTTGATAAGGTGAATGCAAAGAACGCGCTGCAAGCTTAAGTTTGAATGGCATGGATGAATTAATGAAAGTTCACATATTCTGAATATGCGTGATTGCAAAAAAAACAGCAAGACTAAGCTTGCTGTTTTTCAATTGATTGACTGTTTAGAAGTGGTATTTAACCAAGGCGCTGACATTGTTTTCATCGCGGTTTTTCATACCAAACTTGTTATTCCAAACAGAATGTTCTACACCTAAATATAAGCGTGTTTCAGGTGAAATATGTTTGCCAACATTCCACTTATATTGTGTGGTCCAGTTGAGTTCACTTTCATGATGCTCCTTACCATCGTGGGCAGCACTTGACCAGTCAAGGAAACCATCAACTAAGAAATCTTCAGTTGATACTTTAAATGGCACTGCATAGGCAATCGTCATTTGATAGTCATCAGCGGTTTTTTCATTATTGGCACGGTAGAAGTTTACATTCGCATATTGGAAATATGGAATTGCTAAATCAAAGCCTACGCCGTACAAGAAGTTGTCAAAGTTATTGCCATTGGCACTATTGCTTTCCCATGTTGTTGAGATCAACACATCTTTGACTGGGCCGAAAGCAAGTTTTTGACCAGAAATTTCGCCTAAGCTCAAACGAGGAGAAAGTTCGAAATAGGTACTTTTGTTGTCGTCACCACCACGCATACGATCCATAAGGAAGAATACGTCGGCATATTGTACTTTTGCAGCGTATTCGACAGTTAAAGTCGTTTGTTTTTCATCGACAACTTCATAGTTCTCACCGTATAAACCAGTGAGGCTAAAATCTTGCCAAATAGGCTTTGCCTGAACGAAAGCTGCTGTAGATACCAATAAACAAGTCGCTGCAAGTTGCTTCAATTGCATTTAAAAAATCCCCCCAAAAATGGCGTGTCAAGCATACAAGGAATTAAGCAAAAATAAAGCCAAATTTGACCAGATGCTCAAAAGAATTGTATAGAACCGACCAAAAGAAAAAAGCCAATGAATTTAAAAATCTTTTTGATCAAGTTTTAATAAAAATGTCAAAAATCAGCTTGCATATTTGTTATGAAAGTCAGATATTGGAGTTATAGAAGATCTTCTTAACTACTGAAAAGCAACAGATGCGAAGCAAGGAGACCACAAGCATTTACATAATCAGAATATACAACTGCACTGAATGAATGCATGCTCAAAGTGTGCCAGATAACAAAGTTTTGTAGCACCGTCTCAATAGAAAAGAGAGGAAGATATTTATGAATATTGAAATCCGTACAGATAAGAACATTCAAGGTAGCGAACGTTTAATTAGTTATATCCGTGCAGAGCTTACACAAGAATTTCAACGTTATAGCGAACGTATTACACATTTTTCGGTTCATATTAGTGATGAAAATGGGGAAAAAACGGGAGATCATGACAAACGCTGTATGATCGAAGCCCGTCCAGCAGGTATGAAACCTGTTGCTGTGACAAACAAGGCGGCAAATATTGATGCATCTATCCATGGTGCGATTGATAAACTAAAACGTAGTTTGGAACATTTATATGAGAAAAAAGAACATCATCGTGGTGGTTTACCAGAATATGTTGACGTCGATGACGATGTAAAAGTTGATGATGAAGCGTAAAGATAAATGCGAAAAAAAGTCCAGTTTTGGGCTTTTTTTTTGTGTATATCAAATTTATACATGATTTTTAGGTTGTTTTATAAAATCCTGTCGGGATATTCGGCATAATAGAAACATTAAATATATTGTGAGAATTGGTCATGTTAAGCAATCAGCAGCAGGCCTTGGTGCAAGCCATACAACAACTCGATTTAGCCCAAGTGCAATCTTTACTTGCTGAAGGACTCGACCCGAACTTTATTGATCCAGAACATGGTTTCCCGGTCTCTATTTTATGTGATGGCTTATTTGTGTGGTGGGAGAATGTCTGTGAAGCTTATGAAGCAGGTCAGCCATTGACTGAAGCAGACAAACAACAACAATTACAAGTTTATCAAGACATTTTAGAAGCATTAATTCAAGCAAAAGCCAATCTTCATTTATGGGATGCTGAAGAGTTTTATGGTCCGCTTTGGGATGCTGCAAGTTCAGCATGCGCACCTGTGGTTCAACGCTTACTCGATGAAAAAGTCGATCCAAACACAAGAGATGAAGAGGGTCTAACGATTTTGTCTTCAATTAGCCAACTATTTTTTGATTGTGATTTTGATGAAATTGACTGGTCAGAATCTTTGATAGAAGAGCGTGAAACACTCGAATTATTACGCAAACATGGCGCAAAAATGTCAAAAGAGCTAACGGCATAAGTCTAGCCAACAAGATATAAAGGGGAGAACAATGAAAAAGTTTCAAGTATTAGGCTTGGTTGCTGCATCAATCATGTCAACTGCAACATTTGCAGCAGAATTTTCTTTTGACCCTCCAGGCTCAGGTATAGGTACGGGTATTACACCTGTAGGTCACTTGGCGTGGGAGCAAGGACTACCGAGCGTAAGCTATCAAGAAGGGACAGTCGATGGCGTAAAAGATAAAACGCTTACACTAAACGCTGACATGCTTTTACGCACAGGTTTAGCTGATGGCCTAGAACTGCAACTGGGTTGGCAAGGTCCTGTTTGGCAGCAATATAAACATGCTGGCACTAAGAAAGAAACCAATGGTTTAGGTGATGTCAGTATTGGTTTGAAAAAGGCGATTAATTTAAAAGATGATCGTTTAACAATGGCATTGTTAGCAGAAGCGATTATTGCGACTGGCAATGATGAATTCACGAATCACGATGATATTTATAGCCTCACTTCAGCAGTTGCGTATAAGTTCAGCGATTTGGTGGGTACATCAATTACCATGCGTTATGAAGCACAAAACAGTGATTGGGCTGTGACTGCAATTCCAACCATTGATTATAAAATTGCGGGTAAATTATCTGGTTTTTCAGAGTTTGTTTATCGTAAAGCAGAAAGCCAAGACTATGAATATGGTTTAGGAACCGGTTTAGTCTATAGCTTAAATGATCGAGCTCAACTTGATGCTAGTATAGGTGTAGATTTGAATGGCGATCAAAAAAGCTATAACGGTGGTTTAGGTTTATCTGTTTTATTCTAGTCAAAATCTCCGCTAACTTTTGAAATCCTTCTGCAGGCAGAATGAGGTCTTAAGTTATCAGGAGAGTTACAGTGAGATGAACATGAAAATGTCTGTTCAGGGTGGGTACATTAGCCAATTAATGCGCTACTTTTTGGCTACTTTATTGTTGTTATGTACGTCTTTGGTTTACGCTCAAGACAATCTATCAGCACCGTTACTGACTCCTGAACAGGCATTTGCATTTTCAGTTGAATCGACCAAAACCAATCAAGCGCGGTTACACTGGACCATTCAGCCTAATTATTATCTCTATCAACACAAATTTGAGGTTCAACAAGGCAATCAACCTGTTACGTTAAAATTACCCAAAGCAATTGAACAGTACGATGAAAACTATGGTCATAGCCAAGTTTATTATCAGCAAGCAGAGTTTGAGATTAGCACTCAAGCATCTCAACATTATCGTGTTACATGGCAGGGTTGTGCCAAAGACCGTATTTGCTATCCACCTCAAAATATTGAATTTCAAACCGATGCTGATGGGTTGGTTAGTGTCGAAAATGTCAGTTCTAATTCACAAAAACGTTTTTTAGATGTTGCTCGTTCTGCGAATAGCTTAAATGCTCAGACCGCAGAGAGGGATGAACTTACAACTGAAAAGTCTAATGATGTAAAGCTGAATAATTCAACCAATATGGCGCAAGACCAACAGTGGTCAAGCACATTGGCACAGCACTCTCTTGCTTATAGCTTGTTATTATTTCTAGGTTTAGGAATTTTATTGGCATTTACGCCGTGTTCTTTACCAATGTTGCCGATTTTGACCTCATTGATTGTTCGTGAACATAAAGGCGTTAAAGCGTGGACGATTGCACTTACTTTTGTATTTAGTATGGCAATGGTCTATGCCGTATTGGGTTTGATTGCCTCTGTGGCAGGGCTAAATTTCCAACGATGGTTACAGCAACCTGCGACATTAGTTGCATTTAGTCTATTGTTCGTTGTATTCGCTTTAAATCTGTTTGGCCTGTTTGAGATCAAGTTGCCACAAAAACTGGTCAATCGGCTGGATCGTATGCAGTCGGTACAGCAGGGTGGCACACTGCTTGGCGCAAGTGTTATGGGGATGATCTCTGCCTTGCTGGTCGGCCCTTGTATGACCGCACCTCTGGCAGGAACACTCCTCTTTATTTCACAAACGCAAAATCAGTGGCAAGGTGCTCTACTATTATTCACCTTGGGATTTGGTATGGGTATTCCATTACTGCTTGCCAGTGTTCTAGGTGCAAAGGCACTACCGAAAGCAGGGGAATGGATGCATCAAATTAAGGTTATTTTTGCCTTTTTGATGTTGGCGTTAAGTATTTATTTTATCCGTCCGTTATTACCTGAATTAGCGATTCAAATACTTAGTCTTGTATTGGGCATGGCATTTATTGGTTTCGCGATATATCGTCTGTTTGTGAAGAAAGGGCAATTACAGTGGTTATATGCATTGTTGCTGATGATCTCAGTTCCGTTTTTAGCTTTTAACCAATATCAACATATTCAAAATTTAAGCGCAGTTCAGGCAGATAAATTAGCAGAGTGGCATGTCGCAACAACCGCTGCTGATTTTGAGCGGATTCTAGCCAACGCACCCAAAGATCAGGCCGTTGTGATTGATGTGTATGCAGACTGGTGTGTGGCTTGTCAGCCGATTGAGCATCGTGTATTAAAAGATGCAGAAGTTCAACAGGCATTATCTCGCTATTATTTGATTAAACTTGATTTAAGTCATTATGATGCGTCGCATCAGGCATTACTCAATCAATGGGACATTTTAGGACCGCCAACCTATTTATTTTTAGATCAAAAACAACAAGAAGTACGTTCGCTGCGTTTAACTGGTGCTTTTCAAAAATCAGAATTATTACAACAACTCACCTTGCTGAAAGGGAAATTATAATCATGTATCAATTGTTTATTGGCAATAAAAATTATTCAACTTGGTCGATGCGACCGTGGATTTTATTAAAACAACTTGGCATTCCATTTCATGAGCATTTAATTCAATTTGATAGTTTTGAACCTAATAGCCAATTTAAAACTGAGATTTTAAAATTGAATTCAACCGGCAAAGTCCCAACACTCATGCATGATGATTTGATTATTTGGGATAGTCTGGCGATTTGTGAATATATTGCTGAACAAAATCCTGAGAAAAATGTGCTACCTCAAGATAGAAAACAACGAGCCAGAGCACGATGCATTAGTGCAGAAATGCACAGTAGTTTTCAAAGTTTACGTAATTTGTGTCCAATGAATGTTGAGGCTGATTTGTCCCATATTGGAGAACAGCTTTGGGCTGACTACGAGCAACTAAGGAATGACGTAGCTCGAATTGATCAAATTTGGTCAGAGCGACCAAGTGAAGAGCAGTTTTTATGTGGTGAGTTTAGTCTAGCCGATGCATTTTATGCGCCTGTGGCTATGCGTTTTGAATGTTATAAATTACCCATCTCTGCTTCTAGCCAAAGTTATATGCACAAGATATTGTCTTTAGCATCAGTTCAAGAGTGGATCGCAGAAGCCAAACAAGAACAGATGTTTGTACCCTTTGATGAGCCTTATCGTAATCATCGTGAAGAATATTTAAAAGAATAAACAACAGGTCAAAAATAAAGGCATCTTTGGATGCCTTTATTGGATTAATTTAAGAAAAGTTCAGTAAAAATTTTGACTTGATTTCGACCAGATGCTTTTACCGCATACAATGCTTGATCTGCCTGACTAATAATTAAGTGAGGTTCATCGGCACTGAGTGTGCTACTGATGCCAAAACTGGCACTGATAGAAAACTCTTGGTGATCTTCTGAGGTAAATTTTAACTCACCAATCGCTAAGCGGCAGCGCTCCGCCACATTTTGTGCTTGTGCAGGCGTAGTATTGGGCAATAATAAAATAAACTCCTCGCCACCAAAACGACCAATCACATCTTGATCACGCACATTATTTGCCAAACATCTCGTGACCTGAATCAAGACCTGATCCCCCATACTATGCCCAAACTGGTCATTAATATTCTTAAAATGATCTAAGTCGAGTAATACAATCGAGTAAAGTTGATTTGGTTGCTGATGTAAGCGCTCTAAGTGATTGCTAATACTGCGACGATTCATCACATTCGTGAGCGGATCTAAAAGACTGAGTACTTGAATAGCCGTTTCTCGAATTCGCCATTGTTTGAGCAGACTTTCAAATAGCAACAAACAAGCAATTAAAATTGGCAATAAGAAGAAAAACATACTGCCAACCCAAAAAGGATGCATTTGAGCTTGATTCAGGACTTCTAGCTTAAATATCGGTGCATATTGTAGGACACCATACATACTTAAAAAGTTGCAAAACAGCAGTGCGATTGTTGCTGGCACCAGTGCACAATAAATCATTTTGCGATCAAACAGAACCAGACCTACTCCCACAACACTGACATAGGCAACCATGGTTGCTGGACTAAAACTCCCAATCAGATAGCCTATATGACAGAGTAAAACAGTAACGACCTGTACGCTTAAAATCGGAATGATTTCTTGTACCCAAGATTTATGTTTATAAATAAAGCAGGGCATAATCAAACTTAAAAAGACAAAAAGCATGATTACATTAGTCCAAAGTTTAGATCGAACCAACGGTAAATTTACCCATTGCCATGTAAATGGATTCAGCAAGACAAAACTGTCCCAAATAATTCCAAATAGACTTATAAGTGAGGCTAAGATTAGCAACAAAATACATTTCTTTAACATGTTCCAATTAATTAATGGTTCATGTTCCCAGAACTGCGAGAAATTCCATTTTTCTCTGTCAACTAACCTCTTAAAATGAATCCTCATGATTGGCATGTTTCCTTATATGCAATGAGATTCCTAAGAAACGTTATTAGTGTAAATTCGTTATCAAAAATATTATTAAACGATTATTAAAATAACAATAGCACTTTTAGAATGAGAAGGAAGTCTAGCTATGTGCTTTTTAATGTAAATTAGGAGAGCAAAAATTCTTTGAAAAAGGAAGCTTAATCTAAATATTCGATCAGTTTGTTCTTATAATGACAAAAAGAAATTAAGAATGACAATGGTCAGACATAGCTGACCATTTTCTGCAAAATCATTACATTATGTTTTAATCACGATCAATTGCATGAGCAAAATCCGCAATATCTGCTAAAGCCTGTTTAGCTTCTGGAAACCAAGCATTAAACATTTGGAAGTTATGCCACATGCCTGTGTAAAGTTTAAAGTGTACTTTGACTCCAGCTTTTTCTGCTTTTTCTCTAAAGCGTTTTGAATCATCCAGTAAAATTTCTTTTGAGCCGACTTGCACCAGTGTTGGCGGTAAGCCTTCAAGATCATCAAATAGAGGTGAAACACGCGGATCATCCGCTTGTACACCATCTTTTAAGTAATGATTAATTCCTGCTTGTAAGGCTTCAATAGAGAGCAGAGCATCATGTTTTTGGTTAAAGCGTAATGATTCACTGGTGAGGGTCAGGTCTAAATAGGGTGACATTAAAATTAAACCGCTTGGCATGAGGTCAGGTTGTGCTTTTAACCGTAAGCACAATGCTAAAGCGAGATTGGCACCACAAGAATCCCCCGAAATAATAATATCTTTGGGTTGGATACCTTGTACTAATAGTGCTTGATAAACGTCAAAAATCGCATCAATTGCTTCAGGGAAAGCATGTTCAGGGGCTAAAGGATAATCCACATGAACCACTTGCATTTGCGTCCGCGCAGCAATATCAGTCATGAGGGCACGATGAGTATTTAAACTCCCCAAGAAAAAAGCGCCGCCATGAATATGAAAAATAAGTTGTGTGGCAGAAGCTTGTGCTTTGATTTCTTCACCACGCACGCCTGCTAAGCGCAATGGTCGAATTTGTACTGTTGGATCTTGGGGGAATAGACGACAAAGTTGGTCTAATAAAGGTCGCAAAGCATTCGGGGCTAAATTAAACTGACTCGGCGTACGAATGGTCGCTTTTAGTAATGATTCAGTAAAATAATATTTCCAAACAGTACCAAATTTCATAATTTTTCCATATTGTTAGGTCAGTATATAACTAAGAGAATTTTGACTCGTTTGCCTTGTGCTGTCATTACAGCAATGTTTTGTTGTTGCTCAGGCTATACCCAATAGTCATAATCAAGAATTGCAATATTGATAGAAATTCTCAATACTCTTAATCTTGAAAAGACCCCTTAAGGATATTACAAAAATGAAGAAAATTGCTTTAGCATTTGGATTGCTCGGTTTAACAACTTTTGCCAATGCTGCAGATGCATTAAATGGCTCAGTATGGCAAACCATTGATGATGAAACAAAACAACCAAAAGCGATCGTGAAATTTACGGAGCTGAAGGATGGCACGCTTACCGCATCTATTCAAAAATATTTAGTTCCAGGTCAAGAGAGTGCATGTTCAAAATGCGAAGGAACATTTCATAATAAGACATTAAAAGGGGTAACGATTGTTCATAGCCTTAAAAATGTTGGTGGCGTAAATTATGATGGTGGTTCGATTCTCGATCCTAAGACTGGCAAAACTTATAAATTGAAAGCTGAAATCATCGAAGGTGGTAAAAAGCTTAAATTACGCGGTTATATTGGTGTAGCGGCGCTTGGTCGTAACCAGACTTGGGTTCGTGCCAACTAATTTGAGTTTGAACTGAAAAAACCCGAGTCCTGTGACTCGGTTTTTTATTTTATTTCTTTAAGCGGAGAGGTTTTGATAAGTCGCTTCATCAAAGCCAATGACAAAGCCTTCAGGCGTTTGTAAAACGGGACGTTTAATCAAACTCGGCTGAGCAATTAAAGTTTCAATCAAATTTTCCTGATTACTTGTTGCATGAGCCTGTTCTGCTTCGGTTAATTTACGCCAAGTCGTACCTTTTTTATTGAGGACCTTATCTGCGCCAATCTCTTTTAGCCAAATTGCTAAAGTGTCGGCATCAATCCCTTGTTTTTTATAATCATGAAATTCGTAAGAAATTCCTTTTGCTTGTAGTGCATCAAAGGCTTTTTTCATCGAATTACAATTTTTAATTCCATAAATTTTAAACATACTGAAAACCATAACAACACAATGAAAGATATGCGTTAAAGCCTAACGTAAAAGGCAGGGAATGTACCAGTTGAAAATTTTTATCAAGTGAATCGATGTTATGTATTAAGCGTAGATTAAATGACTAAATTTTTTTTATTTTTTGAACAAAATTGCTAAATACAAAGCAGGGGGAAAAATATTTAATATCTAAAAAAGAGAAAACCCGCATCTAATCATCCTGATCATGCGGGTCTCATTTCAACGTCCAATGTCTCATCCTTGCAAATAAACTTAATCTAAGTTTATTTTGTCTTCCTACGGCGTCCTATCCTTTTTTGGTCATCCTGACCGCTTCCCTGTGCCGTGGTGCTATAATGCCGTTACAGCTGGTAAATAAAAATACACAAAAAACGACATGTTATGTAAGCTAAAGAGGCGGTCAAAGTGAACATGCGTTCACTTATTCGTGTATTTTATAATCAATAATCACAGGTGCATGGTCACTAAACCATTGTTCTTTATACACCCAAGCATTTGCAGTGCGTGCTTTCCAATCAGGAGAGCAGGCTTGATAGTCGATACGCCAACCGACATTTTTCGCACGTGCTTGACCACGATTTGACCACCATGAATACAATTCAGCTTCTTTTCGTACCTCACGGAAGGTATCTACATAGCCAAGTTCATCATAAATATGGTCGAGCCATGCACGTTCATGTGGCAAACAGCCAGATGATTTCTGATTGCCTGACCAGTTTTTAATATCGATGCGCTTATGCACGATATTGTAGTCACCACACACGATGATCGATTTATTTTCATCTCGCCATTGTTTGAGTATTTGGGCGTATTCTTGAAGAAATAAATCTTTACGTGCTTGTGCTTCATCACCGCTTGAACCTGATGGTAAGTATAAGGAAGCAATATGAACAGGGTGTGACAGACCTAAATCGAATTCCGCTGTGATAAAGCGTCCTTGCGAATCCGCCAGTTCAAAACCTAAACCATTTTGTACAGAGACAAAGGGTAAGCGACTATAAATGGCTGTGCCTGCATAGCCCGCACGTTCAGCAGGGAACAGATGCGTATACCAACCTTCTGGTTTAAATTTATGCGTCCATTGTTCATGGGTAATGCGGCTTTCTTGCATACACACCACATCGGCATCAGACTGTTCTAACCAATCAAGCAGACCTTTGGTCACAGATGAACGTAGACCATTTACGTTAATTGAAACCACTCGAAGAATTTTTACATCACTTGGATAGCTATCCTTTGGTATCATACGTCTGTTTAACCTCAATTAAAGAATTTGGAGCACCTTATATGACAACGCCTGTGTCATTTCATCCGCAAGCTTTTATCGAACTCGCATTATCACGTGGTGTGCTTAAATTTGGTGAGTTTACCTTAAAATCAGGTCGTGTCAGTCCTTATTTCTTTAACGCAGGTTTGCTCAATGATGGCGAAGCGTTGTCTTTGTTAGCACAAGGTTATGCTGATAAATTGGTTCAGTGTGAAAACGTTGGTGTGATTTTTGGTCCTGCGTACAAAGGGATTCCTTTTGTTGCGGCGACTGCGGTGGCGTTGTCTCAAGTACATGGTAAGAGCGTTCCTTGGGGCTTTAACCGTAAAGAAGCCAAAGATCATGGTGAAGGGGGGGTGTTGGTTGGTGCATCGGTTGCAGGTCAAAAAGTTTGGATTATTGATGATGTGATTACTGCGGGGACTGCGATTCGTGAAGTTGTGACCATCTTAAAAAATGCGGGTGCGACGATTGCAGGGGTGTTGGTTGCGCTAGATCGTCAAGAACGTGGTCAAGGTGAGCTTTCTGCGATTCAGGAAGTGCAAAAAGAACTCGAAATTCCTGTGCATGCTTTAATCACGATGAAAGATTTAATGGATTATTTGGATGCCAAAGGTGAAAAAGAAGCTTTGGCAAATATGCAGGCATATCGTGAAAAATATGGCATCTAAGGTTTTGATGTGGGAAAGGAAGCTGAGGCTTCCTTTTTGTTGAGTTTAGTGTCCTGCCCTGAAATAAGTTTACACCTTAAGAGGCTTATTTTATTGAGCATGAAAAGTAACGGAAAATCCATTCTAGTAAGTTGAATTTTAGAGTAAATTTTTATAAAATATTGATGTGAAAAAGAAAAGTCTGAGTATTTAGCATAAGGCGTATTATCTTAATTTTAGGAAATTTTATGGATAATAATTAACAAATCAAAATATCGAAAATTCTTTTCTTTTTTATTAAGTGTAACTTAATTAATTGAAAAATAAAAAAATTTATGATAAAACCAATTTCTAGGTTGTGTTTCTAGGTTCTTAAAATTTAAGATAGGGTGAGAAATGAATGTTTCGTCCACTATGAAAAAATGTATTGTATGGGGAATATTACTGTTATTGATATTCTTGCTATTTTATTTTGGAAATTTTTATGAAAAATATGAAAAAGCAATTGAAGTAAACGAACCATTTATGCGTATAACAGTAATGATTTTTTCATCAATTATCACTGTATTAGCCATGATTGTCGCACTTTTTAAAGAAGATATACGCGGATTCGTTGTTAAACCTAGATTGCATCTAAATAAAGAGAATAAGTTAAATGAACAGACTAAAACAACTGCACAAAATACAATTGAAGCAATTGAGTATTTTTACAAAACGTTTGTTCATAATATTGGCAATATTCCTGCTAAAGAAGTTGAAGTATATTTAACAAATTTAAAATACAAGAAAATTAGTGCTCAGACTTACAAAGAAATTGAAGTTGATGGTATACCTCTAACATGGAAAGATTCGGAATCTAAGCAAATAATGATTCCACGTAATTCCAAGAAAAGCCTAACATTGTTTAAAATAATTCCGCCGAGTGAAGTATCAACCCCAGATCAACCACCATCAGATGCATCTAATCAGCCTAGACTTCAAATTGGCACAAAGCTATATAATGTAGATCCAGATATGGGAGAGTGGATAATAGTATTTTCTATATATTCTGATAATGCCAAGCCTCTAACTATTAATTTAACTATTAAGTGGGATGGGAAATGGGAACCCCGCCTGACAGAAATGGGTGCAAACCTTTCAGTAGCAGAGGAGGTTAAATATGTATAAGTTATATTACATTCAGATTAAAAAAGAATTTGAAGATATCTCGCAAGAAAGAATGGCAAATATTGGCGATTTTATTAATATTTTTGATACAACTTATCTTATTGTTACAGAGATTTCTGCAAAGGATATCTATCATAAAATATCTATGGATAGTGAATCAAGTATATTCATCATTCAATGTAATATAGATGAATATTATGGTTGGGCTAACAAAAGAGTTTGGACTTGGCTTAATGAAAAAAAGAAATTATTTCGTTAATTATTAATAGTGATATTACTCATTCAATATTCCTTATATCTCTTTCTTTAATGATGAATATTGAATGAATTTAAGTAATACTTTAAGAATTTTCAAAAATAATATCCTCTTCAGATATTACTGAACATTAACTTTTGATTGATGAATTTACATAAGAAGTTGTCTAGGACAATAATTAATTTGACTTTTCTATCCCACACGTTTTCAAACCTATTTTTTCAATTAGCTCTATATTTATTCAACATAAAATCTCTTATGTGAATCACTCTTCCTCACACTTCTTACACTCCAACCTCACCCCTAACTTTTCTCTACGCCCTTGTTCAGTCAACACCCAAGGGCGATTTTGCCAGGGGGGATCATGGCGTACATGCTGCCCATGACCACAGGCGAGATCAGCCACCCAATGATTTTCCTCATCCAGATGAAATCCAACAATGGCCTGTTGCATTTATTCACTCATACTTTCGAGTTTAGAACTTTCCAAACCCTTTAAGAAACGATGACACAGATTATAAATCGCCACCAAATCATTGGGATCAATACCTAAAGAGCAGGCCAGTTTAAAGGGAATCAGGGTAATTTCATCTTTTGCCGAAAGTGCTTTTTCCAGCAAGATCACTTTTTTCATGCGTTCATCTTCCTTAACCGCAACACGCTTTAAAAACTGCTTTTCTTCTAGTTTTTTAATAATCGGCGTTAAGGTTCCTGAGTCAAAAAAAGTCTTTTGTCCGATTTCTGACAAGGTCACATTGTCTTTTTCATACAAAGCCAGCAACACAATAAATTGTGGATAGGTCAGGTCATATTCCTGAAGCAATGGACGATATTGGCGAATCATCGCATTGGTCGCGGAATACATCGCAAAACATACTTGATTATCCAAGTAAGAAAATTCAGTCATGCTTTGTTCCTCAATGTCATCTTTGCGAACTCACAGTATAGTTTGATTAACATAAAAAGTATATTGCGCATAATTAACTTGCACACAATATAATTGTGTGCAATATTAATTCGCATAGCTGAACAAATACACAAAGCTATTAGGCAAATAAGATGGATTGAATCAGAGAGAGATTTGGTATGACCACAATTTATGATTTTCAGGCTGAACTTTTAGAAGGCGAGCAAAAGAACTTTGCAGACTATCAAGGCAAGGTTTTATTGGTGGTGAACACGGCAAGCCAATGTGGCTTAACCCCACAATTTGAAGGACTTGAGAAGCTATATCAGGACTATCAACAACAAGGTTTAGTGGTTTTAGGCTTTCCGTGTAACCAGTTTGCTAACCAAGACCCATCAAGCAACGAAGAAATTGGCAGCTTCTGTCAGCGTAACTATGGCGTGTCATTTCCAATGTTTGCCAAAGTCGATGTGAATGGTTCAAATGCGCATCCGATTTATAAATATCTCACTTCAGAAGCCAAAGGCATCTTAGGTAGTGAAAGCATCAAATGGAATTTCACCAAGTTTTTGATTAACCAAAATGGTGAAGTCATCAAACGCTATTCACCAACCACTAAACCTGAAAAAATTAGCAAAGATATTCAAAAACTCTTGGCATAAGTTGAATATAAAATTGAATGCTTTAGAAATTACTGGTATCGAAATCATCTACCAGTAATTTTTTAATTTTTATCACTCAGAAAATCGTCTATTTAAATAAATCGAATCTAGTGATCTGAATAAATTAGAATTTTTTAGATTTAAGAATTACATAACTTGTTTAAACATCATCACTAAACTTCGCTATACTTTTTGCCAAGATTAAAAATACGAGCGTCAAATTATGCGTGTACTTGTAGTGATGGACCCAATCGAAACGGTAAATCTTAAGAAAGATTCCACGATGGCAATGTTATGGGCGGCAAGTCGTCGCGGGCATGAATTGGGTTATGTATTACAACACGATTTATATATTGATCAGGGTAAAGCCTTTGGTTTGATTTCACCGCTTAAAGTCTTTGAAGATTACGATCATTATTATGAGTTGGGTGAGAAGCGCAAAGAGTCATTGGCGGATTACGATGTGGTGTTGATGCGTAAAGACCCACCGTTTGATATGAATTTTGTCTATACCACTTATATTTTGGAACAGGCTGAACGTGAAGGCGCGTGGATTATTAACAAACCACAATCGCTACGTGACTGTAATGAAAAGCTGTTCGCAACTCAATTCCCAGAGTTACAAGTACCGACTTTGGTGACGTCTCAACAAAGCCTAATTCGTGAATTCATCAAAGAACATGGCGATGTGATTGTGAAACCTTTGGATGGTATGGGTGGGATGGGGATTTTCCGTTTATACCAAGATGGGGTAAATATTGGTTCAACTCTGGAAATGCTCACCGAAATGGGCACATGTCCAATCATGGCACAACGCTATATTCCTGAAATTGTTGAAGGTGATAAGCGTATCTTGATGGTCAATGGTGAACCGATTCCATATTGTTTAGCGCGTATTCCGCAAAATGGTGAGGTCCGAGGTAATTTGGCGGCAGGTGGTTTAGGTCAAGCGCGTCCACTTACTGAAAATGACAAAATGATTGCGGCAAAAGTCGGTCCTTTCCTGCGTGAAAAAGGTTTGGTTTTTGTGGGGCTTGATGTGATTGGTAACTATGTGACTGAAATAAATGTCACCAGTCCAACCTGTATTCGTGAGATTGATGCTCAGTTTGGTACCTCGATTGCAGATAATTTATTTGATGTGCTAGAAGCAGGGCGAAACAGCTAAGATTATGCCATTTTTTGACCAAACTGCCCGTTTGTATTTGGATTAAATTTATGTGCAAATGGGCGTTTGGATATTGGTAGAACCTTGTTTTCAACAAAGAATTAAAAAAAGCTCAGCTTTCTGTTGTAAACAGGTGAAATTCGCTTTTCGTGAATGAAGCTTTAGGATTAGAATAACTTCCGAAAACAATAGACGATAACCTTCTTTTGAGTTGAAGAATTAGACCGTGACCAATTCGCTACAGAATAAACCTAAACATGTCATGATGATGGCCGCTGGCACAGGTGGACATGTTTTCCCTGCACTTGCTGTTGCCAAACAACTGCAACAGGATGGCTGCCAAGTCTCTTGGCTAGCAACGCCTACGGGAATGGAAAATCGGTTACTCAAAGATCAAAATATTCCGATTTATCAAATTGATATTCAAGGCGTACGCGGTAATGGTATCTTACGTAAACTGAGTGCGCCATTTAAAATTCTAAAAGCAACATTAAGCGCGATGCGCTATATGAAGCAATTAAACATTGATGCTGTGGCGGGTTTCGGTGGTTATGTCGCTGGACCAGGTGGTTTAGCAGCACGTTTACTCGGTATTCCTGTGTTAATCCATGAACAGAATGCGATTGCAGGATTTACCAACACCCAATTGGCGCGTATTGCCAAAACCGTGTGTCAGGCTTTTCCAAATACATTTGCAAACAGTGATAAAGTCGTGACCACAGGTAACCCTGTACGTGCTGAGATTACTGCGATTTTGAACCCATCATGGCGTTATCAAACCCGTGAGCAAGCACAATTACCACTAAATATTTTGATTGTTGGTGGTTCACTGGGTGCACAAGCACTGAATGAGCGTTTGCCTGAAGCTCTGAAAAAGGTCAATGTTCCATTGAATGTGTTTCATCAGTGCGGCCAAAATCAGCAAGAGATTACGCGTGAACGTTATCAGGGGGCATCTGCAAATTTAAATATTCAGGTTGAGCCTTTTATTCATGATATGGCAAAAGCCTACAGTGACGCTGATTTAATTATTTGCCGTGCTGGTGCATTAACGGTTACAGAAGTCGCAACTGCGGGTCTTGCTGCAGTGTTTGTTCCGCTGCCTATCGCAGTGGATGATCACCAGACTGCAAATGCGAAATTTTTAGCAAATGTCGGCGCTGCGAAAATTTGTCAACAAGCAGACATGACACCCACTGTTTTAGATGAGTTGTTAGCCACATTATTAAATCGCCAACTACTGTCTGAAATGGCAATTAAAGCACGTCAACAAGCACAACCGAATGCAACTCAGCATGTGGTTGATCTGATTAAAAAATTGTAATTCGAGTTTATTTATGTCTCCAACAAATCCAAACCAAGCCAAAAAGCTCATCAAAGTGCCAGAAATGCGCCGTATTAAACATATCCACTTTGTTGGGATTGGTGGTGCGGGGATGTGTGGTATCGCCGAGGTATTAGCCAATCAAGGTTATAAAATTTCTGGTTCAGACATCAAAGCCTCAAAGACCACAGCGCAACTCGAAAGCAATGGTATTAAAGTTTATATTGGGCATTCGGCTGAAAATATTAAAAATGCCAATGTGCTAGTAGTATCAACTGCGATTGATCCTGAAAATCCAGAAATTAAAGCCGCGATTGAACAACGCACACCGATTGTACGCCGCGCTGAAATGCTGGGTGAGTTGATGCGTTATCGTCACGGTATTGCAGTTGCAGGTACACATGGTAAAACCACAACGACTAGTTTATTAACGACGATGCTGGCAGAAGAAAATCTAGATCCAACTTACGTGATTGGTGGTTTGCTGAATAGCACAGGTGTCAATGCCGCACTGGGTGAAAGCCGTTTTATCGTAGCAGAAGCTGATGAGTCAGATGCATCTTTCCTGTATTTGCAACCGATGGCTGCGATCGTGACCAATATTGATGCAGATCATATGGACACCTATGAAGGTAGCTTTGATAAGTTAAAAGATACCTTTATTCAATTCCTACATAACTTGCCGTTCTATGGCTTGGCTGTGGTATGTGGTGATGATGCCAATATTCGCGAAATTTTACCGCGTGTTGGGCGTCCAGTCTTAACCTATGGTTTTAATGAAGATAATGATGTACGTGCCGTTGACGTTGAACAAGATGGTATGCGCTCACATTTCACTGTATTGCGTAAAGATCGTGATCCATTACGTGTCACGATTAACCAACCAGGTTTACACAATGTCCTAAATGCGCTTGCGGCGATTGGTGTTGCGACAGATGAAGGTGTTTCTGATGGTGCGATTTGTCGTGCTTTAGAAGGCTTTAGCGGTGTTGGTCGTCGTTTCCAAGTTCAAGGTGAATTTGAGGTTGGTGAAGGCACTGTTAAACTCGTTGATGATTATGGTCATCATCCAAAAGAAGTTGAAGCAACGATTAAAGCAGCGCGTGCCAGTCATCCAGATCGCCGTTTGGTGATGTTGTTTCAACCACACCGTTTTAGTCGTACTCGTGATTGTTTTGATGATTTTGTCGATGTGTTATCACAAGTGGATCAACTGTTATTACTGGAAGTCTATCCAGCGGGTGAAAAACCGATTGTGGGGGCGGATAGTCGAGCTTTGGCACGGAGTATTCGTCTACGTGGTCAAGTTGAACCGATTCTAGTTGATCCAGTTGATGGCAATTTGCCGAATGTTTTACAAAAAGTGTTACAAGCGAATGACTTGTTATTAACACAAGGCGCGGGTAACGTGGGCGCAATTTCGGTAGAATTGGCTCAGCATCGTTTGTATGCCAAATAATTTATTTTCGTGAATATAAAAGTTTTACAGTTTTAAGGATATAAACGTGTCAAATGCTGCAAAATTCGGCAAAGTTGCTGTGTTGTTTGGTGGGAAGTCAGCTGAACGTGCTGTGTCATTGGATAGTGGTCAAGCCGTTTTAGAGGCTTTGTTGCGCTCAGGTGTGCAAGCAGAAGCATTTGATCCACAAGAGCGAAGCGTGACTGAGTTGGTCGGTTATGATCGTGCTTTTATCGTATTGCATGGTCGTGGTGGTGAAGACGGACAAATTCAAGGTGTGCTTGAGTGGTTAAACCTTCCATACACAGGTACGGGTGTGCAGGGTTCTGCGATTGGGATGGACAAAGTCAAAACCAAACAAATTTGGCAGGGCAGTGATTTACCAACCGCACCATACCGCATCATTACGAAAGATTCAGATCTAGATGCAGTCATTGCAGATTTAGGTTTGCCTGTGATTATCAAGCCTGTGCACGAAGGTTCGAGTGTCGGGATGAGCAAGGTTGAGAAAGCAGAAGATTTTGCGGCTGCAATTGAAAAAGCGACACAGCATGATGCTGTGGTCATGGCTGAAAAGTGGATTACGGGTCGTGAATTCACCATTTCATTCTTGAATGGTCAGCCGTTGCCTGTGATTCGTTTACAACCACCCGCAGACGTGGCTTTCTATGACTATGAGGCAAAGTATCAACGCAATGACGTGGAATATGGCATTCCTTGTGGTTTAAGCGAAGACGAAGAGAAAAGCTTACAAGCATTGTGTCTACGTGCTTTCCAAGCAGTCGGTGCAGAAGGTTGGGGTCGTATTGATGCAATGCAGGATGAGCAAGGCAATTTCTGGTTGTTAGAAGTCAATACCGTACCGGGAATGACCAGCCACTCGCTTGTACCTAAAGCTGCACAAGCGGTCGGTTATAGTTTTGATGAGCTTTGCCTAGAAATTTTAGAGCAAACTTTAGCAAAGTCGGCTTAATTATTCATGGCTCAACTTCCTGCATCAATGCGTCGTAAAACACGACCTGCCATCAGCTCTATTCATGAGAAACCGCCTTCGCCTAAACAAAAAATGGTGAACGCGGGTGGCTGGGCGTTGTTGATCATTGCTTTTATTGTATTGGCAATTGGTCTATATGGCTTATATAAAGTGATGACTGATGCAAAAGTCGCACAATTACAGGTGGTTGGGACTAACTCGGATATTGAAAATCAGCAGTTAGTACAATATCTAAGTCCAATAATCAAAGATAACTATTTCACTTCCGATTTAGAGCAAATTCGAGATCAGGTGTTAAAAGTGTCTTGGGTTGACCGTGTCGTGGTATCACGAGCTTGGCCGAATGGGATTCGTGTAAGAGTTATGCCGCGTCACGCAATTGCGCGTTGGGGAACAGGGCGTTTGCTCAGTGACAATGGTGATGTCTTTAGTGAAGCTGTATTAAAAGTACATCCAAACTTGCCACTTTTACATGGGCCAGTCAGCCAATCCAAAATGATGATGCGTCGCTATAATGAAATTAATCAACTGTTTCATCCAGCGAATTTAAGATTAAAAGAATTGTATTTAACAGAGCGAATGACGTGGTTTATGCAGTTTGATTCAGGTCTACGGATTATTGTTGATCAAGATCAAACCATGAATAAGCTTCAACGCTTAAGCCATTTGGCACAAACGGATCTCAAACCTGTATGGTCGAAAATCTCAGCAATTGATTTGCGTTATCGGAATGGTCTCGCTATTCAATGGAAAAACGCAATCCCGCCAAAGATTGTCAACGGTCAGTTAGTTGTAACGATTGATGACACAAGCCTTGCAGGGGCAATTGAGGCAAAGCCATAATACGTGGCTTGAAAATAACAGGCAGTTTGCCCGTACTAAACAACAAAAGATATGGTAATGAAGTAATGAGTGAAGCTGTTTCCTCAGTTGTTGCGATTGATATTGGGACGCATAAAGTCTCAGTTTTGATTGGTAAGGTCCATGCACCGGATAAGATCCAAGTGATTGGCATGGCAACTGCTCGCAACCGAGGCATGGTTAAAGGCAAAATTGTGAGCTTGGATAAGGTGATTGCTGCGATTAAAAATGCAGTCTCTGAAGCTGAAGATATGGCGGAGTGTCGTATCCATAGCGCATGGGTGTCAATTCCAAGTACTGAATTGCAAAGTTTTTACGCATCAGGCCGTACACCAGTAGCTAATCATGATCATATTATTACGACAAATGAAGTGGTTAGAGCATTAGAGTTAGCCAAAGCGAGCCATGTATCGCCAGATTATTATTTTGCGAGTGCTGTTCCATTAGGCTTCGAGTTAGGCGATTCGGCTGAATGGGTGCAGAACCCAGTCAATATGTCGGCTCATAGCATGACCGGGCATTATCAATTGATGATGATGCCGATTAATACCATGCAAAACCTTGATCGTGCCATGAAAGGTGCGAATATCGGGGTAGAGAAAATGGTGGTATCTAGTTTAGCTACGGCTGAAGCTAGTTTGCTCAAAGATGAAAAAGAATATGGCGTATGCTTAGTTGATATTGGTGCAGGGATTACCAATATCGCAGTATATTTAGATGGTCGTTTAGCATTAGTACGTACCTTGCAACGCGGTGGTGAAAATGTGACCCGCGATATTGCAGCGGTTTTACAAACGACCACTGAAGAAGCTGAACGTATTAAAATTTTACATGGTTGTGTTGATCTCAGTGTAGTGAAACCTGACCATATGATTCAAGTGCAAGCGATTGATGGACAGCAGACCATTAGTCGTATTGAGCTTGCAGAAATTATTATTGCGCGTTATGAAGAAATCTTTACATTAATTCGTGAAGAGTTAGAGCATAGCGGAGCAATATATGGTTTATATCATGGTGTAGTACTCACAGGTGATGCTTGTCAAATTGAAGGTATGGTGAATTTGGCACGTCGTATGCTTGGAGTATCTGCACATTTAGGTAATCCACCTTTACAGGTCTATGCTGAAGACCAACATCTTGCTGCATTACGTCGTTCGATGTATGCGACAGCGTCAGGATTATTGATGTTTAGCCAAAGTGATTTGCAGGATGCAGTAGAAGAACCAGAAGAATCGAATGATCGAAGTTTTATGGATCGAGTGACCAATGGTTGGAATGCATTAAATAGCAAATTAAAAGCTATATTTTAAGTTGTACGTATTTTGGGGAAAATTTGTTAGGAAGTTGTAATAGTGAGCCGTTGTACTTGACAAGCTAGCTATTATTGAACAGCATCTTAACATCGGTTGTTTTAAAAATCAGGGCAGTAACGGGCTGAAGTGACTGCCATTTTATATATTAGGAAATCTAAAGGTCATGACCTCATTTGAATTGGTAGAAGATGAACTAGACGATGGCAACGGTCAAGCCCGTTTCACAGTATTTGGTGTCGGTGGTGGTGGTGGTAATGCCGTCCAACATATGGTGCAATCAGATATCCAAGGAGTAAAATTTATTTGTGCCAATACTGATAAACAGGCACTCGATAGCATGAATGCGCCTTTTAAAATTCAGATTGGTGAACAAAGTACGCGTGGTTTAGGTTGTGGTGGTAAACCAGAGATGGGGCAAATTTCTGGTGAAGAGAGTCGTGAAGTGATTCGCCAGCACCTTGAAGGCACAGATATGGTCTTTGTCACCGCGGGTATGGGTGGTGGTACTGGTACAGGCGCCGCTCCAGTGGTTGCAGAGGTCGCCAAAGAAATGGGCATCTTGACCGTGGGTGTGGTAACGACTCCGTTTAATTTTGAAGGTCGCCGCCGCCAAAAGTTAGCAGAAAAAGGTATTGAAGCTTTAGAAGAGCATGTTGATTCATTGATTATTATTCCAAACCAACGCTTACTTAGCGTTTATGGTGATATTTCAATGAAAGATGCTTATAAAAAGGCAGATGATGTATTACTTAATGCGGTACGGAGTATTTTTGATCTTGTAGTGAACCATGGTCATATGAATCTCGACTTCGCTGATCTGAAAACAGCTATGAGTACTCGTGGTTACGCAATGATGGGATCGGGTACAGGACGTGGTGAAGATCGTGCTCGTCAGGCGGCTGAACAGGCTATCCGTAGCCCGTTGCTTGATAATGTGAATCTCACTAATGCAAAAGGTGCATTGGTGAATATCACAGGTGGCGAAGATATTACTGGACGCGAAATTGACATTATTTCAGAAGTGGTCAACCAGATTGTTGATTTGGATGAAGGTGAAATTTTCTATGGTACGGTATTTGACCCAGATTCGCGTGATGAGCTGCGTGTGACTGTAATTGCAACAGGTTTGACACGTAATGCCAATGATACCGAACCCAAAAAACGTACAGTAACTCATACGCCAACAACAATCGCTAAAACCCAACAACCTGTAGATGAAGATGATGTTCCGGCGATCAGTAAACGTGCAAATGTAGATGCACCTGCTACAGCAGCGCCAAGTTCTACACCACGTTCATCGCCAATGAGTATTCAAGACTATCTGAAAAATCAGCAGCGTAAATAATAAAATCATATGTTTAGAGAAAGGGGGTAAGTAATTGCTCCCTTTTTTATTTTTTTAAAATGGCAAAATATGCTAAGTTATATCGGTTTTTGCAAATGAAGTTGTCATGGTATGGTGAAACAACGTACTCTCAAGCGTGTGGTGAAAGCGAGCGGTATTGGTCTGCATAGTGGTCAAAAGGTGCTGATTAATTTTGTTCCTCACCATATTGATGGAGGTATTATCTTTCGCCGTATTGACCTCAATCCTCCTGTAGAAATTCCTGCGAATGCTTTACTCATTCAAGAAGCATTTATGTGTTCCAATCTTGTGCGAGAAGATATAAAAGTCGGTACGATTGAGCATGTGATGAGTGCTATAGCGGGATTAGGCATTGATAATTTAATCATCGAGGTCTCTGCTTCTGAAGTACCTATTATGGATGGCAGTGCAGGTCCATTTATCTATTTACTCATGCAAGGTGAGTTAGCAGAGCAAGATGCACCAAAGAAATTTATTAGAATTCTAAAACCTGTTGAAGCACTTATTGAAGATAAGCGTGCTATTTTCACCCCGCATTCAGGTTTTCAACTCAATTTTACGATTGATTTTGATCATCCCGCATTTGCTAAAGAATACCAATCCGTGTCGATTGATTTTTCAACGGAAACTTTTGTATACGAAGTCAGTGAAGCGCGAACTTTTGGCTTTATGAAAGATCTTGATTATTTAAAGGCGAATAATCTGGCTTTAGGGGCGAGTTTAGAGAACGCGATTGGTGTTGATGATACAGGTGTGGTCAATGAAGAGGGATTACGCTTTGCTGATGAGTTCGTGCGTCATAAGATTTTAGATGCTGTTGGTGATTTATATTTATTGGGTCATCAGGTAATTGCTAAGTTTGATGGCTATAAATCAGGGCATGCACTCAATAATCAGCTGTTACGCAATGTTCAAAATGATCCGAGCAGTTATGAAATTGTAACATTTAATAACGATAATGATTGTCCAATTTCTTATGTGAGTGTGATATAAGTCATTGTCTTTTATTGGTTATGTTATATTATAACGATAAAAGTTGAGATTTAGTTCACATAAAATAAGTGTATATTTCAATGCCTAAGATAAGTAGTTTACTTTTTATTGCTTGCCAAACGTAGTAAAGCTTGGCTAAGCTTAGGGTCGCTCACATATTCAGCGGCGCTGCGTAACTGCTCTTGGGTTTCTGAAGAAAGTGTTTTAGATGGGGGAGAAGGTTCACGAGCAACATTCATTTTGTTTCTTAGGCGAACTTGGATTTTTCGTAAGTCTTTGAGTCCTTCTAATTGAGCTAACTGCGCAACATAGTTGCTTTGTAAATAGCTGAGTTGACTAATCATCGCTTGATTTTCACCAGTTATGATCAGAACGCCATGTTGATAACAAACAACCTGCCATTGCTCTGGTTGGGGCAGTATAGGTTGAATAATTTTCGTAAGTTGTTTCCATCGAGTCACTTGCGTAGTCAGAAACGTTAAGTTTCCAGTTTTTATGTGTTGTCCTTTCTGTTGAAAAACGTTGCTAGGTTCAGACATGTTAACTTCCTTCGAGGTTATCGGCTCATCTTAAGCGTTCATTTTAACTGTTATCAAGGAAGAGATGATAAAGGAACTATTTAAGGACTGTTTCAAGAGGTTTTTTTATGCATATGCGTCGTATTTTACTTGCATTCTCACTCGCTGCTTCAGCCGCTTCGGTTGCTTTTGCAGATTATCAAAATATTGGTCAAGCAACAGATGGTGACCGCCTAGAGCAATTATCTAAAACCTTAGCACAAGGTTCTTATAGCCATCCTGATGATATTGATTTGCCTGCCGTATCGAATGTATCAGTTAAATTGCGCGAAAAAACCATTGAATTGAATAATGCTACGATCGAAAGAAAATATGGTCGTTCAGCGATTTCATCGACTGCCGAAGATAATGCACCATCTTTTTCAGCAAATACACGTTATTCGTGGTTAGTTAATCACCCACTTCAAGAAGGGCGGGTAAGTTCAACATGGGGTAACCGTACCTTATTAGGAACGACACGTCATCATTCGGGTGTTGATTTAGCGGCACCATCAGGTACAGCTATTTATTCAACAGGTTCTGGTGTTGTAACCAAATCAGGTTGGGGGTCAGGTTATGGTCAATATGTTGAAATCGATCATGGCAACGGTTATATCACTCGTTATGCTCACGCTTCACGCTTAATGGTGAATGCGGGTGATCGCGTTAGTGCAGGCGAACATATTGCCAATGTAGGCTGTACTGGACGTTGTACAGGACCACATTTGCATTTTGAAGTTGTCAAAGATGGTCAACGTAAAAATCCAACAACTTATCTTGCCATGTTGCCTTAAGCTCATTTGTTAACAGTTGTATATTAAATTTAAAAAGAAAGCGCCTTAATTGGCGTTTTTTTATGTTTTTTGTTTCATTTGAGTCAATGACTATTTAGTAAGAAAATAATAAGGAGTTTTATATTCATCTGGTGCAATACCCTTATCAAAGTAAAACATGATAGAAATAGTAACGACAAAATAACTTAAGGGAAAAGGTGAATTGTATGGCGTTTTATGGCGACTCTGACGCGCAGGAAACCCAGGAATGGCAAGAAGCATTTGATTCAGTATTACAACATATGGGCACGGAACGCGCCGCATTCTTATTAGAAAAACTTTATCAACAGGCTATTGCAAAACATGTTCCGATCCAACGCTTAAATACACCTTATCTCAATACGATTTCTGTTGAAGAACAACCAGCGATGCCAGGCGACCAAGATATGGAGCGTCGTATTCGTGCTTTAATTCGTTGGAATGCCTTGGCGATGGTATTACGTGCCAATAAAACAGGCGATGACCTTGGTGGGCATCTTGCCAGCTTCGCATCTTCCGCTACTTTGTACGATGTGGGCTTTAACCATTTCTTTCGTGCTGCCTCGGACAATTTCGGCGGTGACATGATTTATTATCAGGGTCATTGTGCCCCTGGTATTTACGCACGTTCATTTTTGGAAGGGCGTTTAACTGAAGATCAATTGAATAATTTCCGCCGTGAAGTGGGTGGTAATGGTCTTCCGAGTTATCCACATCCGTATTTAATGCCGGACTATTGGCAATTCCCAACTGTATCCATGGGTTTGGGTCCAATTATGTCGATTTACCAAGCACACATTCAAAAGTACTTGATGAATCGTGGTTTGATCAAAGAAGAAAATCGTAAAGTCTGGGCATATCTGGGCGATGGTGAGATGGATGAGCCAGAAAGCACAGGTGCAATTTCACTTGCGGGTCGTGAAAAATTAGACAATCTCATTTGGGTGGTGAACTGTAACTTACAGCGTCTCGATGGTCCAGTACGTGGTAACGGTAAAATTATTCAAGAATTAGAATCTTTATTCCGTGGTGCGGGCTGGCGCGTCATTAAAGTGGTGTGGGGCCGTCATTGGGACCCACTACTGGCTAAAGACAGCACTGGTGCTTTAAAAGCGGTTATGGAAGAAACACTGGATGGCGAATACCAACGCTTACAAGTGAAGGGCGGTGCATATGCACGCGAAAAATTCTTTGGTAAATACCCAGAAGCGGCTGAGTTGATTAAAGACCTAAGCGATGAAGATATTGATAATCTAAATCGTGGTGGTCATGACCCGTACAAAGTTTTTGCAGCCTATGCAGAAGCATGTACAGCCAAAGGTCAACCAACTGTAATCTTAGCGAAAACTGTTAAAGGTTATGGCTTGTCTGATGAAATTGAAGCAGTAAACAAAACGCATCAAATCAAAAAGATGCAAATCGAATCTTTAAAATATGTACGTGACCGTTTCAATTTGCCGATTAATGATGAACAGCTTGAAGAGTTACCTTTCTATCGCCCAGCAGAAAACTCGCCTGAGCTGAAGTATATGAAGGCACGCCGTGAGGCTTTGGGAGGATATTTGCCTGCACGCCGTAAGAACAGCACCTCCCTGCCAATTCCAGAGCTTTCCATTTTTGATGCGGTATTGAAAGGCAGTGGTGAGAAGCAGCAATCTACCACCATGCTGATGGTGCGCCTGATCTCGGCATTATTGAAGGAAAAGGCCATCAAGGATCATGTGGTGCCAATTGTACCTGATGAGGCGCGAACCTTTGGTCTGGAGGGGATGTTCCGTCAGTTGGGCATCTATGCGGCACATGGGCAGAAATACACACCTGAAGACAATGAGCAGCTCATGAACTACCGTGAGGCCAAAGACGGGCACATGCTACAGGAAGGCATCAACGAAGCAGGTGCGATGAGTGCGTGGGCTGCATTGGCAACCAGTTATTCAACCAATAACTTGCCGATGATTCCAATGTACATGTACTACTCAATGTTTGGTTTCCAACGTATTGGGGATATTGCATGGGCTGCGGGTGATGCACAGGCACAAGGTTTCTTACTTGGTGCGACTGCTGGCCGTACCACATTGAATGGTGAAGGTTTACAGCACCAAGATGGTCATTCACATATCTTGGCGAACACCATTCCAAACTGTGTATCTTATGATCCATGTTTTGGTTATGAATTGGCTGTGATCGTACACGATGGTTTACAACGCATGTATGTGAACCAAGAGCGAGTTTTCTATTACTTAACCGTAATGAACGAAAACTACGAGCATCCTGCAATGCCAGAAGGCGCTGAGGAAGGCATTAAACGTGGTATGTACTTGTTCGAAAAAGATGAAAAAGCAACAGTTCAATTACTGGGTTCAGGTGTCATTCTTCGTGAGGTGATCAAAGCTGCGAAAATCTTACGTGATGAATACCAAATCCATTCAAACGTTTGGAGTGTAACCAGCTTCAATGAGTTGTCACGTGATGGAATGGCATGTGAAGAATATAACCGCTTACACCCGCTTGCGCTTGCTGAAGAAGTGAAAGAATCTTGGGTATCTAAACAGTTACGTGGTACGGAAGGTATTGTTGTTTCTGCGACAGACCATATGCGTGCGTACAGTGAACAAATCCGTGCATATTTACCAGATGGTCGTCCATTTGTTGCATTAGGTACAGATGGTTATGGTCGTTCAGATACTCGTGCTAACTTACGTAGTTTCTTTGGTGTTGATGCTGCACATATCGTGGTTGCGACTTTGAAAAAACTAGCGGACGAAGGTGAGGTAGATGCACGTTTAGTGAAAGATGCAATTTCTAATTTTGAATTAGATACGGATCGTCCAGTGGCATGGGCGCCACAAGCGCATCCAGAAGTCCAGGCAGTTGCTGAATACAATGAAACACAAACAGGTGAGGGGAAATAATTATGCAAATCCAAGCACCTGATATTGGCGTAGATAAAGCACTTGTTGCAGAAATTTTGGTCAAAGTCGGCGATCATGTTGCAGTTGACGATAGCCTTCTGGTTTTAGAGTCAGATAAAGCAACGGTAGAAGTACCAAGCACTGCGGCAGGGATCATTAAAAGTATTCTGGTTCAACAGGGCGATGAAGTGACTGAAGGCATCGCATTGATTGAGTTAGAGTCTGAGTCTGCCGCTGAAGCACCTGCAAACGATGCACCGAAGTCAGAAGCGCCAAAAGCAGAAGTAAAGCCTGTCGAAGCTGAAACAAAAGCACAACCAGTTGCTGCTCCAGCAGCGATAGCAAGCCAGATTGTGGATGTAAAAGTTCCCGATATCGGTGTGGAAAAAGCGCTAGTTGCAGAAGTATTGATCAAAGTGGGTGATCAGATTGAACCTGAACAAAGTATTGTGGTGGTTGAATCGGACAAAGCGACTGTAGAAGTCCCAAGCTCGGTTGCGGGGATTGTGGAAGCGATCCAGATTAAAGAAGGTGATAGCATTAAGGAAGGCGTGGTCTTGATTCAGGTCAAGACTGCAAGTTTGGCTGCTGCACCAGAACCACAAGCAACTCCAACTCAAACAGAAGCGCCAGTCGCAACGACTGAGGCACCAGTTGCAACGAATACCTCAACGAGTCATGTTGAAATTGAAATACCTGATCTAGGTGTAGAAAAAGCTCTTGTTTCAGAAATTTTGGTCAATGTTGGTGATCGTGTTGAAGCTCAACAAAGCCTATGCGTGGTTGAATCAGATAAGGCATCGGTTGAAGTACCAAGCTCGGTTGCAGGGATTGTGAAAGCAGTCCATGTGTCTGCGAATCAAGAAGTTCGTCAAGGCATGGCATTAGCAACGATTGAAGTGAGTGGCTCGACCACTACACCAACAGCAGCGCCAAAAGCTCAATCAGCCGCTATGCCTGCGACTCAAGCAGTACCAGCAAAACCACAGGCGGCAGCGACAGCAGCCCCAAGTGCGCCTGCACAAGCTGAGAAACTGACCAAAGCGCAAGAAGCTGACAATGCGAAAGTCTATGCGGGTCCAGCCGTGCGTAAACTGGCACGTGAGTTAGGTGTGGTTCTTGGACAGGTGAAAGCATCAGGTGAGCACGGTCGTGTGATGAAGGACGATGTCTTTGCTTATGTGAAAACACGTCTGACCACACCACAACCGACTGCTGCAACGCAAGCCGCTCCAGTGGCTTCAGGCTTGCCGAAGTTGCCAGACTTTAGTTCATTTGGTGGCGGTGAAGTGAAAGCGATGACGCGTTTACAGCAAGTGTCTGTGCCACAGCTGTCATTGAATAACTTTATTCCGCAAGTGACGCAGTTTGACTTGGCGGATATTACCGAGCTTGAAGCATGGCGTGGCGAACTGAAAGATGGCTTTAAAAAACAAGGCTTGAGCTTAACCATCTTGGCCTTTATTGCCAAAGCGGTTGCACACTTGTTAAAAGAAGAGCCGTATTTTGCGGGGCATTTGGCTGATGATCAGAAGTCAGTATTATTGCGTAACGAAATTCATATGGGTATTGCGGTTGCAACCCCAGATGGTTTAACAGTGCCTGTATTACGCAATCCTGATCAAAAATCAATTAAGCAAATTGCAGCAGAATTGGCTGAACTCAGCCAAAAAGCCCGTGATCGTAAATTGTCACCGAAAGATCTACAAGGTGCTAACTTTACCATCACTAGCTTAGGCAGTATTGGTGGTACTGCATTTACGCCGTTGGTCAATTGGCCGCAAGTCGCGATTTTAGGTATATCTCCTGCAACCATGCAACCTGTATGGAATGGTAAAGACTTTGATCCGCGCTTAATGTTGCCGTTGTCATTGTCTTATGACCACCGTGTGATTAATGGTGCTGACGCAGCACGTTTTACCAATAAGTTGACCAAGCTTTTAAAAGATATTCGTAGCCTATTGCTCTAGTACTTTTCAACGATGGAAACCTCGCATATGCGAGGTTTTCTATTTTATAGCATTAAAAAATCGACTTTATTTGTGCAAGCTTTTGTCTAAAATTAATATAGTTGAAAGAAGTATTTATTCGGAATAAGGAGCAAGGATGTTAATCATTTATCGAGTTGTATTACCGATATTACTGATTATTTTTGTATTAATGGGCTTGTGGGTCAATTTTCTACATTTTGCATCAGATTGGGTGATGTACATCGTCATGGGTTTGGAAGTGTTAGCTGCAACAATTGTGGTTAGCATGGAATATCAAGCTCAAAATGTTGGTGGTGCAAGTGGTTGGGGGATTTTTGGTTTTTTTGGCTTGAGTGTGAATTTAGCTTTGTTATTGGGGATTGCCCGTTTGCTAATTTGGGGTTACCAAAAATTTTGGGCATAGTGATTTAAAAAATTTAAAGAGTTTGATAAACTAATATCACTTCATTGGGGAGTAGCCGCTCTTTACGCAAAGTAAAGAGGTGATGGTCAACATAATTGTTCCACAGAACATGGTCATCATAGCAAAGAACCAAGAACAGCTGTTTAGCTGTGCTTTTGTTGGCAAGACCTTTGATTTACCACTCTGCATCAATCTACTTGATTTTGGCTAGCAGGAGGGGTAGGTCATCGGTGTATTTTGCTAGCCAGAGTATTCAACTATGTATGAATTCCTCATCTCCACATCAATTGTTGCCCTTGCTGAAATGGGCGATAAAACGCAATTGCTGGCATTATTACTCGCGGCACGTTTCCGTAAACCCGTTCCGATTTTAATTGCAATTTTACTGGCTACCACGATTAATCATGGTATCTCTGCGGTATTAGGTCAATGGATTACGACTGTCCTAAGTCCTGAAATTCTATTATGGATTTTGGCACTTGGTTTTATTGGTATGGCGATTTGGATGCTCATTCCTGATGAATTAGGGGATGAAACTGAAAGTATTAATAAATGGCAAAAATTCGGCGTATTTGGTGCAACTTTTATTCTATTTTTCTTGGCTGAAATTGGTGATAAAACCCAAATTGCTACAGTTGCTTTAGCTGCACGTTTTGACAGTATTTTTTGGGTCATGTGTGGTACAACGCTTGGCATGATGTTAGCGAATGCGCCAGCAGTATTTATCGGCGATAAGTTAGCTGATAAGTTACCAATTTCACTTATTCATAAAATTGGTGCTGCGATTTTCTTAGTCGTTGGTATTTCAACCTTGGTACAGCATTATTTCTTCTAATTAAATTTAAATCGCAAAAAAGATCCATCATTTATGCATGGATCTTTTTTTATAAATTATGATAAAACTACAATATTTGATTGAAACAATAATAAAATCCCATTATTTTATTAAGGAATTAAAATATTTCATATTTAAAAAATTTTTATGGGGTTGATATGAGTTTTGAGCGGACTACATCGCAAATACTATTTGATAATGGTACGCATAAATGCATTAGTTTTACCAGTTTGGTCAAGGGCGAAGGCATTCAAGCCAATCAATTTTTAATTATTGATCACGATCGTGCAGCGGTTCTAGATCCAGGTGGTGATCTGACCTATGTTCCTTTAACCATGGAGTTAAACCGCTATACCAAATTGAAAAATTTGGATTATGTGATGGCATCCCATCAAGACCCCGATATTATTACTTCGATGCCACGTTGGTTAGTTTATACCGATGCGAAAGTAGTGGCATCTAAATTATGGGCACGCTTTTTACCGCATTTAAACTCAGCATTTATGAGTGATCGAATGAAAGGGAATTGGGAAGATCGCTTAATTGAGCTTGCCGATACTGGACAAGTGATTCCTTTAGGTGAATCAGCAATCGTAGCGATTCCTGCTCACTTTTTGCATTCGGTGGGCAACTTCCAGTTTTATGATCCAGTCGCCAAAATTCTTTTTTCAGGGGATATGGGTGCCTCAATTGTTGATGATGCCAGCCAGCCGATTGCCGATTTTGAAGCTCACATCAAGAAGATGAAAGGCTTCCACCAGCGTTATATGTGTTCCAACAAGGTCATCCGTTTATGGGTGAATATGGTTCGCCAGATGGACCTCGACATGATTGTGCCGCAGCATGGCACCGCATTTGTTGGAAAAGAGATGATCAACCAGTTTCTGGACTGGATTGAGGGTCTGGAATGTGGCGTAGATTTAATGAATGAGTATGTGTTTAGTTGTCCTACCTAAATGAATTCATAATATTTTTTCTATAAATCTATTGTGTTCATCAACAACTTTTCTTAGGATTCAAGTTACAAAAAATTAATTTGATAACGAGAATTTTAAGAAAAATGTTGTCTCAAGTTGCAAGCTCAGATGCATGCGTGAGTTGTGGTGCATGCTGTGCAAATTATCGTGTTTCTTTTTATTGGGCTGAGGCAGAACGGATGCCTGCAAACATGGTCGAACCGCTCACAGCCGTTTATTCTTGTATGAAAGGTACCAACCAAGCTCAAGTCAAATGTATCGCATTACAAGGAGAAGTAGGACAGCAAGTCAGTTGTTCGATCTACGCCATTCGAAGCTCAACGTGTAAAGAGGTTCAGATTGCGGATGATCATTGTAATAAAGCACGACTTGCGCACAATCTCATCCCATTGATTAATATTGAACAACAAGATTCAGAAAATAATGAGAATTATGATCAAGTTTGTTAACTGTATCGATGTTGCTTAAATGACATAAGGCGTCGTAGTGAAGCGTTTCTACGCGCTTATCAAATTATTTTCATCATAGAAAATGAAAATCACATCGAAATTTGTTTATAATAGCTCACGGAAATTACCAGTGAGATTGTTATGCTGACCATCGTTCAAGAAGCGTTAACCTTCGATGATGTCTTATTACTTCCTGCCTACTCAACTGTTCTCCCAAAAGATGTCTCCTTAAAGACACGTTTAACTCGCGGAATTCAACTGAATATCCCTCTCGTTTCTGCTGCAATGGATACGGTGACTGAGTCTCGTATGGCGATTGCAATGGCGCAAAATGGTGGTATTGGTATTTTGCATAAAAACATGGATATCGCTGCACAAGCTGCGGAAGTACGCCGTGTAAAAAAATTCGAAGCTGGAATGGTGAAAGACCCAATCACAGTAACGCCTGAAACGACAGTA
This sequence comes from Acinetobacter sp. 5862, assembly GCF_024494585.1. Classification (NCBI taxonomy): domain Bacteria; kingdom Pseudomonadati; phylum Pseudomonadota; class Gammaproteobacteria; order Moraxellales; family Moraxellaceae; genus Acinetobacter; species Acinetobacter sp. 5862. The sequence continues at coordinate 44,110 of NZ_JANHGP010000013.1, read as the reverse complement.
CGTGAACTTATTGCAATTACCCAAGCGAATAATATTAGTGGTGTACCTGTTGTAAAAGATGGCAAAGTTGTGGGTATTGTCACAGGTCGTGATACTCGTTTTGAAACCAATCTTGAACAACCAGTAAGCAATATCATGACAGGTCAAGACCGTTTAGTGACTGTTCGTGAAGGTGAGTCGAAAGAAAATATTCAAGCATTGCTACAAAAGCATCGTATTGAAAAAGTTCTAGTTGTTGGTGAACACAATGAACTCAAAGGTTTAATTACAGTCACTGACTTCCGTAAAGCGGAAAGCTATCCAAGCAGCTGTAAAGATGACCTTGGTCGTTTACGTGTGGGTGCTGCGGTCGGTACAGGTGTAGAAACACCAAGCCGTGTGGAAGCATTAGTCGATGCGGGTGTAGATGTGATTGTCGTAGATACGGCACATGGTCACTCAGCGGGCGTAATTGAACGTGTACGTTGGGTAAAAACAAATTATCCACAAGTTCAAGTGATTGGTGGAAACATTGCAACAGGTGATGCAGCTTTAGCATTGTTAGATGCAGGTGCAGATGCTGTTAAAGTGGGTATTGGTCCTGGTTCGATCTGTACGACACGTATTGTGGCAGGTATTGGTATGCCTCAGATTTCGGCAATTGATAGTGTTGCCAATGCACTAAAAGATCAAATTCCATTGATCGCAGATGGCGGTATTCGTTTCTCTGGCGATATGGCGAAAGCGATTGGCGCAGGTGCGAGCACGATCATGGTCGGTTCACTCCTTGCTGGTACTGAAGAAGCGCCAGGTGAAGTTGAATTTTTCCAAGGTCGTTACTATAAAGCGTATCGTGGTATGGGTTCATTGGGTGCAATGGCGGGAGCAACAGGTTCTGCTGACCGTTATTTCCAAGACTCTAAAGCAGGTGCTGAAAAGTTGGTACCAGAAGGCATTGAAGGTCGTGTTCCATATAAAGGTCCAATGGGCAATATCATCCATCAAATGATGGGTGGTTTACGTTCTTCTATGGGCTATACAGGTTCATCTGTGATTGAAGATCTTCGTCAAAATGCAAAATTTGTGAAAATTACTTCGGCAGGCATGTCTGAATCACATGTTCATGATGTGACGATTACTAAAGAAGCACCAAACTATCGTGTAGGTTGATCTTTAGTAATTTTGGCAATAAAAAAACCGTCAGTCCACTGACGGTTTTTTTGTTTTGGTGTAAAGTAAAACAGATGAAAAATGATATGACGATACGTCATATAAAGATAAGAAAGTGAGTAAAGAATGAGCTATTTTGGAACTGATGGAATTCGTGGCAAATTTGGACAAATGCCGATTACCCCTGAATTTGCATTAAAATTAGGATTTGCAGCAGGAAAAGTATTAAAAAGAAATAGTCCTAAAAACAAACCAATTGTGGTTATGGGTAAGGATACGCGTTTATCAGGTTATATTCTAGAAGCAGCTCTCCAAGCAGGTTTAAACGCAGCAGGTGTATATGTGCATTTGTTGGGACCATTACCAACGCCTGCTATAGCGCATTTAACACGTGCTTTGCATGCACATGCAGGTATTGTGATTTCAGCATCACATAACCCTTACTTTGATAATGGGATTAAATTTTTCTCAGGTGAAGGTAAAAAACTCCCAGATGCCTTACAAAATGAGATCAATCAAGAATTAGAAAAAGATTTAGTGATTGATGATACGGCGAATCTAGGTAAAAGTGTTCGTGTAAAAGATGCAAATGGCCGATACATCGAATTCTGTAAATCAACATTTCCATACCACTTCGATCTTAGTAATCTCAAAATTGTAGTGGATTGTGCTAATGGCGCAGCATATAGCGTTGGTCCTTCAGTTTTTAGAGAGCTAGGTGCAAAAGTAATCCCGCTTTTTAATGAACCAGATGGCTTAAATATCAATGAAAATTGTGGATCAACCCATCCTGAATTTCTACAAAAGGCTGTAGTTGATCACCAAGCCGATTTAGGTATTGCGTTTGATGGTGATGCAGATCGTGTCGTGATGGTGGATAAAAATGGTCAGCTGGTAGATGGTGATCATATTCTGTATATCCTTGCTACTCAGGCCAAAAATAAACCAGCAGGTATTGTTGGAACAGTCATGAGTAATATGGCACTTGAGTTAGCATTACAAAAAGCGGATGTCGGTTTTGTACGCGCAAAAGTCGGTGACCGCTATGTATTACAGGCATTAGAAGAAAATGGTTGGGTCACAGGTGGTGAACCTTCAGGTCATATCTTAACGTTGGATAAGAGCACCACAGGCGATGCGATTATTGCTGCCTTACAAGTGCTCACGGTGATGGTTGAGCAAGAGAAAGCATTACATGAATTAGTTGCAGACTTTGAATTATTTCCACAGGTGTTAATCAATCTTCGTTTACAGCATATGATTGATCCATATGCTGTTCCTGCTCTTGTTGCTGAATTTGAAAAAGCTGAACAACAATTGACTGGGCGTGGACGTATTTTGATTCGTAAATCAGGTACTGAACCTGTGATTCGAGTTATGGTAGAAGGAGATCAACAGCAGGAAGTGGATGCCATCGCAAATCATTTAGCCGATGCAGTCAGAGCTCATGCTCAAGCTGCTTAAAGGAGAGTAATAATGAATGATATCATTAAAGACCTGAGTGAACTTCGTTTAAGTTATGAACAAGGTGAGTTACACGAATCCCAGATCAGTGTAAATCCCCATGAGCAATTCTTGAGTTGGTTCAATCATGCACTCACTGCTCAATTACATGAACCCTATGCGATGTCTTTGGCGACAGCAAATACTCAAGGTCGCCCACACGTCCGAACCGTTTTGTTACGTGGTGCAACAGAAGCTGGTTATGATTTTTACACTAATTATGATAGTCAGAAAGGATTAGACCTTGCGGAAAATCCTTATGCTGAACTTTTATTTTACTGGCCGAGTTTAGAACGTCAGGTACGTATTGGTGGTCAGGTTTCCAAGATTTCAGAACAGGAATCGACCGATTATTACCATAAGCGTCCACGTGATAGTCAGATTGCAGCACATATTAGTACGCCACAAAGTGGTGTCATTGAAAGCCGTGAGTTATTACAACAGCGTTTTCAAAACTTACAAAACCAAGTACATGAAGCGGAGTTGGATAAACCCGAATTTTGGGGTGGTTATCGCTTAGATGCAGATTATTATGAATTTTGGCAAGGACGACCAAACCGTTTACATGACCGTTTGAGTTATATCAAACGAAACGATCATTGGGTTGTGCAAAGATTGATGCCTTGATGAACAATGGATATGATTCATTAGATGGGTAATATATGATAGAAAACCAAATAAAGACATTAAGCGTAACCGAACTGTTAGGAATGAATTTTTACATTCCAGAATATCAGCGAGGTTACAGGTGGACAAAAACAAATGTTCTACAATTACTGAATGATATTTGGGAATATCGTCAAGAACCAAATAACAGAAATACTTTTTATTGCTTGCAACCTGTAGTCGTTAGACATGCAAAGTGGCAAGACATAAATGGAACAATCATACAAGGTTATGAGCTAATTGATGGACAACAACGACTTACAACACTCCATCGTATTCTTACCTATCTGATTTTAGAATATCTGCAAAATAATTTGAAATCAGAAGGTTATTCTGAAAATCTTTATTCCATCTATTACAAGACAAGGTTAGAATCTAAAACTTTTTTGGAAGCCAATAATACCGATAACACAAAGCCCGACTTACATTATATGAGTGAGGCTTATAAAACGATTAAAGAATGGTTTGAAGACGGAAAAAGAGGAATACCACGACAAGTAAAAGATGAGATGATGAAAATCATTTTACCAAGTATTCTTAATAAAGGAGAAAAACAATTTCCTGAATGGAGTGTTCAAGTAATTTGGTATGAAACTAAAGACACAACACAAAAAAGTGAAGAACTTTTTACACGCCTAAACAGAGGAAAAATTCCGCTTACAAGTGCTGAACTAATAAAGGCAAAATTTGTAAACTCTGATAGTTTTAAAGAAATGTCGGAAGATGATAAAATCAAACGAAGAACTCAGTTAATTCAAATTTGGGATGAAATAGAAAACCAACTAAACAATCCAAAGTTTTGGGCATTTATTTCAAATGAAAGTTTGAGAAAATATAGCAATAAAATAGAATATCTATTTGACATCGAAACCAATAAAAAATCAACTGAAAAAGACCCTCTGTATAGTTTTATACATTTCTTTGACAACAAAGAAACAGCAGAATCTCTTTGGAAAAAGTGGATGAAAATTGAAGAAATATACCGTTCATTGGTTTTTTGGTATTCTAATAAAAATTTTTATCATAAAATAGGTTTTTTGATTACAACGGGTGTAGATATTAAAGAATTAATAAATATAAAGAACAAGGACACAAAGCAAAATTTTGAAAATAAAATAAATATTTTAATTTCCAAAGAAATTGATGATAATTGGGAGGATTTAAGTTATGACAAGCCAAATGAACACAAAAAAATGATAAACATATTGCTATTAACCAATATAGAAATCTCACGAACTAACCATAATAGCAATGAGTTTTTCCCTTTTGAAATGTATAAAAGTATTACTAAAAGTTTAGAACATATCCATGCTCAGAATATTGAGGGAATAAACAAAAACAAAAAAGATGAATGGTTTATCTGGTTAGATTCTCACATAAGCATATTGCCGAATGTAAGCAATGAAAAAGAGAAAGTACAAAAATTAATTGATGAATTTCATGCTATTGATAAGAAAACATATACATACGACGATTTTAAAAGACTAAGTGAAAAAATATTAGCTCTAATTCCAAATGATAATATAGAAGAGAATGATTATTTACATAAAATACAAAATATAGCATTGCTTGGATTGCAAGAAAATATTTTGTTAAGCAATTCTGTATTTGAGGTCAAGCGTAGAAAAATTATTGAAATGGATAGAGCAGGTGCTTTCATTCCGTTGGCAACCAAACGAATTTTTTTAAAATATTATTGTTCTGAAAGCAATCAACATTATTCTATTTGGACAAAAGAAGAAAGAAGTGCCTATTTGCAAGAAATATACAATTGTGTGAAACTATATAAGCCTGAATCTTGAGTAATTAATAAAAATGCGTATTAATTATATTGAAGTTTTAAAAAATAATGTTGAAATTCCGATTATTCAACGTGATTATGCTCAAGGACGAACTGATGATAAGACAAGTAAAATCCGAAAAGACTTTCTGGATATATTGTTTAACTTTATTTCTAACAAATTAGAAGGTAAAAGTGCTGAAATTGAGCTTGATTTTATTTATGGTTTTAGTGATGTAAAAACTGACAACAAAACTACTTTTATTCCTATTGATGGACAACAAAGGTTGACAACACTTTGGCTTTTGTATTGGTTTATTTCTGTAAAAGAAAATGTTTCAGATACAGAAACGAAATTTCTTTCTCATCTGTTATACGAAACACGACATAGTACAACTGAGTTTTGCAGAAACCTAATACAATTCGAGGCTGAATTTTCACACGAAAAAATTAGCCAAGAAATAAAAAACCAATCTTGGTATTTTGAAACTTGGGACTATGACCCAAGTATTCAAGCAATGCTCGTTGTTCTCGATGACATAGAATTGAGATATGAAGACTTTAATATAAAAAATATTTGGAATGCTATTGGGAACTCCTCTTGTCCTTTTTATTTTTACAAATTGGATATGGATAAAGTGGGTCTGACAGACGATTTGTATATCAAAATGAACTCACGAGGTAAGCCACTTACCGAATTTGAATATTTTAAAGCTGGTTTTGCTGAAATTATTTCAAATGCTGAACAAAGAAAAAGGTTTGAGGAATCTGTTGACGGAAAATGGATTGAGACCATTTGGCATATTATTCTTGATTCGGGTTTGTTAACGGGTGAAGCTGACATAGCTTTAACGGTTGATAATTCATTTCTTAATCTATTTAATTTTATCACATCAGTGATTTCGTTCAAAAAAGAACTGAAAGACCAAAATAATCATCATTACAGGAATACCATTGTTTCTGCTGAACTATTAAAAACTATATATCATGATAAAGAAAATCAAGATTTTCTATTTGATACATTAGACGCTATTTGCAAGCAAGAACAAGAAAATTCAACATTTTGGAAAGACTTGTTTTATTACAGTAAAGATGAATTTAAGACGAAAAAAACAAGATTATTTTTCACTCATAAAGATACCAATCTTTTAAAACGTTGCTTATTCTATTTTGCAGATTTTAGAGGTTTTACTTTTCCAGAGCAAATATTGCTTTTAGCTTGCTTAACGTATTTAAAAGCACCAAGTGAGACGTTTAATGATCAGATTAGAGTCATAAGAAATTTAGTTGTAAATTCTGAAAATGAATTACGTGATAGTGTTTTAGGAAAAAGTTTTGCAGAAGTTGAACAATTTATATTAAATAATGATTTACACATTTTTAAAACATTTAAAACTGATCAAATAGAAGAGGAAAAATCTAAAAATGAGTACATCAAACAAGTAGTTGCTGATAAGCATTCAATTCAAAAACTCGAAGATAGCGACATATTTCGAGGTAGCATTAGCTTATTGCCTTTAGACAACAAGATGAAAAACCGTGCAGAGAAGTTTTTAGAAATTTTTGATGAAAAAGATTTTATGGGAAATTTTCTGACAAGAATTAATTTGTTGTTGAGTTTTGGTGATTATACACAAGATGATGGCTCACTTACTAACTTGATGACATCTAGTAATATAAGAGATTTTCTTACAACACCAAGTTTTAATAAGTCTCAATTCAAAACTAAAACACAGCAGATCGTATTGGCCTGTTTAGATTATTTTATCACCAACAATGATGTTGAAATTTCTCAACCAGTTGACAATGTTCTGCTAGCATATAGAACTGACCCAAAAGATTGGAAGTATTATTTCTTAAAATACCCTTCTTTTAGAGAAGATTGCAATCAAGGCAATTTTCATTGGTATAGTAACAGTGATTATTGTATTTGGAAAATGAGACAAAGGCAGTTTAATGGTCAGCATTGGGATCCATTTTTATATGAACTTTCTAAATCAAGTAAGAAATTAGAGTTTGAACATAAGTACGGCTCTAAACTTGTTTTTTCTCACAATGAGGGAAAAGTTTTAATTTCTTCCATTCCCAATGGATTTTTGTTTGAAAATGGAATGATGGACCGAGCATTAAATACATTGCTAGACAATTTACAAAGTAATAGAATCATTGACAATGATGGAAAATTTATCGTTGCTCAAAATGCAAGTGACTTAGATATGGAAGATAGAATTGAAAAACTTAAACAGACATTGAATGGCATAACTAATATAAATAATTAGAATGCCAAACCCCAAACTGTCAAAATTTATCCCAATCTATTTCTGGAAGCTTTGAAATCTCAATGGCTTTTTCTAAAGGGTAACACCACCATATAACCCCCTCTATTTTCATACTGCCATCGACATTTTCCAGATGTTCATAAAGTAACTGATATTGTGAGTCAGTTTCATCAAAAGCAACATCCAGATAAATTTCACCCAAGTAAGGAAAAGAAATCCAGCCATTTTTGCTCGAAAAGCTAAAACATTCTTCAAATTGGATATGATTTTGTTGCAACCATGCAATTAAATCAATGCGTTTTTGACATTGTTCATAATCAAAATCTTCTCCATTTCTAATGTTTTGAATCATATCTTCATCTTTTCCATGAAAAGTAATATACAAAACATCTCTTTGCTTTTCTAAGGCAATATAATCAATATTTTTGAGTATTCTTGGCATTTTACTCCCCTTAATTTATGCGTGATAAATTCGATAACCATATTCAGGGGTAAATTTTTCTTCACAAAAACCCTGCTGAATAAGTGTGTCAACCAGTTGTTCTGCATGGCTATAACTGAGCATAAATTTTCGTTGTACCGAAGATATAGATACATAACCAATATCTTGAGAAAATATTTTAATCTGTTCTAATAATGGTTCATCTAGCATATTATTCTCCTTGTTGAAGTAAACGAATTAAAATCATACTGACATTATCGTAAGCATGATGTTGATATAATGCATTTTTCATTTCCATCAGCCATGTTTTTAATGAAGTTTCAGCAAGTAAAGGTTGCCAAGTATCACATTCCAAGATATCGTGAACACCATCACTGCAAATTAATAACGCATCTTCCTCGGTTAAATATTCTTCTTGAGGGGAAAACTCAGGAATTTCATGTTGTGAATCAGCACAAAAACAATAATTGAGCATATAGTAAAAACTGGCATATTCTTGCCCCACAATAATTTGTATTTCACCATTTTCAGCCATTTCATTGAGGAAATTATGGTCTTTGGTCAAGGCATACCATTTATGCTGATGTCCACTAAATAAATAGACCCGACTATCGCCCACATGCTGAATTTGAATAAAACCCTGTGGACTGGTATGACTCACCAAAGCCAAAGTTGCACTGGTACTATATGTTTTTGGATTGGCTGCGAGCGTATTGCTTAAATCATCTTGAATTTGTTGTAAAGAAACGCGCTGTTTGGCTTGAGCTTGTGCCAATACACTGTTCAGTACCTGTTTTGAGGCTTGTTCAGCTTTGGGGCTGCTACTGACACCATCAGAAACCGCAGCGCACCAATATTCATCGGCAGGGTAAACATAACGTTTACTGATCAAACCATCATGTTGAATGACTTTATTGCCAATCAGAATCGCATCTTGCTGAATTGGTGGCTTAGCTCGCCATGTTAAAGCCTGCATTTCAAAATAGTATGGATTCATCAAAATGCCTCATGATTGAGTGAAATGTTATTTATAGCTATATTTACAGATAAATTCAAACCAATTTTTAATGCAAGTAATTGATTTTATTTATATTTTTGTCGCGGTTAAAACGACATTTACGCTTTTAACCGCTCGTTCACGTCTTTTATTCTGGCAAAATATGTCACAAACTATTTTTATATTATGCTTTATATAATTTAATCAATATCTTAACTATTATAAATATACGTCTTGATATTTTAGGTTGGTACAAATTTTAAGCACAATAGTAACAAAATATTTATGAAAAAAATTGTATCTTTTTTATCTGTTAAATTGCTTTGATCGGTAAATACAAAGGGCAAAAGTTTTAAAAAGCATGCTATTTTGATCCATTCATTTTAAACCAGTGCATTACCATTGAATTATCCAATTATTCAGCAACGTCCCTTATTAACAAGCCCTGAACAATTTCAGGGCGTGCCTACGTTTATTGCTGAAATATTGGCACGACGTGGCGTTCAGTCTGAACAGGAACTTGAGCTTAAACTCAAGCATCTGCTTCCACCCAGTCTCAAGGGACTGGATACGGCGGTTGAACTGATCGATCATGCGATTGATCAGCAGCAGAAGATTGTCATTATTGGTGATTATGATGCCGATGGTGCGACCAGTACCGCCCTGATGGTGTTAGTGCTGCAAGAGATGGGTGCGGTGGTTGAATATCTGGTGCCTGACCGTTTTAAGTATGGTTATGGACTTACGCCAAAAATTGCTGAACTGGCGCAGCAGACCTATCAGCCAGATTTACTGATTACGGTGGATAATGGAATCTCCAGTCATGCAGGTGTTGAAACCGCACAGGCGTTGGGTATGCAGGTGATTATTACCGACCACCACCTGACCACCAAACCAACTCCATCCGCAGAGGCGGTGGTGAATCCTAATCAACTGGGCTGTGACTTTCCAAGCAAAGCACTGGCAGGTGTTGGTGTTGCCTTTTATGTACTAGCAAAATTAGCCAGTTACCGCGCTCAGCAGGGAAAAAGTACCAGTAAAGTCACTCAGTATTTAGATTTGGTTGCGTTGGGAACTTATGCTGATGTTGCATCGCTTGATTATAATAACCGTATTTTAGTGGATGCTGGCTTAAAAAGAATTCAGCAATATCAATGTCGTGCAGGAATTTTAGCATTATTGGATATTGCAAAACGAGACGCTGCAAGTTTACGCGCTCAAGATTTAGGTTTCGTGATCGGCCCTCGAATTAATGCGGCTGGTCGTATGGAGAGCATGCGAATAGGTATTGAGTGTTTATTGGCTCCAGATCTAGCAACAGCCTATCCAATTGCACAGCAGCTCAATCAACTGAATGTAGAACGTCGTCAAGTTGAAGCTGAGATGAAACAGCAAGCGATCAGTGCATTACAGCATGTGCAGCTACAGGCAGATTCTTTACCTGCTGCACTGGTGATGTTTGATGAACAGTGGCATCAAGGGGTAATAGGGATTGTAGCTGGGCGTCTAAAGGAACAGTTTCACCGACCAAGTTTAGTATTTGCTCCTGATGAAGATGGGATACATATTAAAGGCTCTGCACGTTCGATTGAAGGTATTCATATTCGCGACAGCATTGAACAGGTGGCGGAACAATACCCCCATTTGGTCAGTCATTTTGGTGGGCACGCAGCAGCAGCAGGTTTGACCTTAAAAAAAGATAATTTTGATGAATTTAAAACAGTTTTTATTCAATCAATTGCTGAAATGGATGAAAATTTATTCCAAGCGACTCTATGGACAGATGGTGAGTTAACTGATGCTAGTTTACATCTTGAAACGCTAGACTGGATTGATCGGCTAGGTCCTTGGGGACAAAAATTTCCAATTCCTCAATTTGAGGGAAGATTTAAAGTGATAGATTATCGCTGGCTTAAAGATCAGCATTTAAAACTGAAAGTATCTTTAGGACAGCAAATTATCGATGCAATCGTTTTTAATGCGGCAGACCGTTTTGAGTTCAATCCGATGCTAGGTTATGTTGATCTCGTTTATACATTGGAACGCAATGTCTTTAATGGCATCACCAGCCTGCAACTTCAGGTTGTATATTTAAGCCAATAAAAAAACCCACCCATAAAGGGTGGATTCCTTAGGGTCTGTTAAAGATCAACAGACCCTATATTCTCTCTGGAGAGAATTAGAAGCGGTATGCAGCACGTACGCCATATATATTGGCTTCATCAGCAAAACCGATAGAACCTTCTAGGCTCACTTGTTGATTGAAGAACTTTTTCGCACGAATATCAAAAACGTCGTCATCAACGCCATCAGCATCACTACCTGTGTAACCAACACCAACGCTGAATGTTTTGTCTAGGTACAAGTCACCGCCAAGACCATAGAAATTGTCATCACCAAAACGAGCGTTCGCTTCAAGGTTGATGTCATATTGGCCTACTTGAGTAACGTATTTTGCACGTAGGGTCGGATCAACTTCGTTATCACCGCCATCCACGTCTTCACCTGCTAAACCAGCAGCAATTAAAAAGCCAGTCACAGGCAAGTAACCAACTTCTGCGGCATAAGTGGTTGCATCGCCAGCATCAGCATCAACTAAGCCAACACGACCATTTAAATAAAAATCTGAGTTTGGAACAAAGTACTCAACACCGACATTAAAAGTCGTAACATCAACATCATCAAAATCTGTATTACTTAGGTCTGCATTGATATTGCTAGCACGATCTAAAAATGCAGCTTCATTTAATGGTGAATTGCGAACTTGTACTGGTTTGAAATAATAGGCACCATCAACAGCGAAAGTGTTTGCTGAATCACCATTATCAATATCAGTATATGCATAGGTGCCGCCTACTTCAGCTTGGTATGCGTGCGCAGTGCCTGTGATTGCCAATGCAGATAACAGTGCAGATGTAATTGCTAATTTTTTCATGGTTAACCCCTTTTTGAGATAATGTACCAATTTATAAGTGATTACATTTTTTGTTACATTTTAAGTTTAGTAGAAAAAAACCGCGAGTCAATCTTGAGAACGTAACCAAACTGTAGTAATGTGGTTTTTTTGTAAGTTATTGGTCGTATCTATTTGATATTTATTGTTTAATGTAAATGTGAGCTTTTGTTAAAACGGCTAGATAAATTGTTTATCTAGATGGCTTTGGTGTGTTTTTTGCAAATTTTTATTAGCAAATGTGTCTAACAGAAATCAAGTTGAAGGGCATTTTTGCCTTATATTCTCATAAAAAAGACACGGCTGTGTCCTGAAAATAGTTATGTTAAAATATGAGATTGAGTGAAAAATATTGTGAGAAAATACGCGTGGAAATTAATCCGTACTTAGTCCAATTGAAAGATTTATCTGATCGTAGCCAGACACTACGGGGGTATCTTTGACTACGATCTAAAGGCTGAGCGTTTAGAAGAAGTATTGAGAGAACTAGAAGACCCAACGATTTGGAATGATCAGAGTCGTGCGCAAGCCATTGCGAAAGAAAAGGGCAGTTTAGAAAATACTTTAGGTGTATTTGATCGTCTTGCAGAGCAGCTAGATGATGCCAAAGCGATGCTTGATCTGGCTGTAGAAGCCGATGATGAAACTTTACTAGAAGATGTTCAGGCTGAACTTGATAGTGCTGAACAGGCTTTAGGTAACTTAGAATTCCGCCGCATGTTTAGTAATCCAATGGATCCAAATCCATGTTTCCTTGAAATCCAATCAGGTTCTGGTGGTACGGAAGCACAAGACTGGGCATCGATGTTACTGCGGATGTATCTGCGTTGGATCGAACGTCATGGCTTTAAAGCTGAATTGATGGAAGTGTCTGATGGTGACGTGGCAGGCATTAAATCCGCAACCATCCGTGTCGATGGCGAGTTTGCTTATGGCTGGTTACGTACCGAAAGTGGCGTACACCGTTTAGTACGTAAGTCACCATTTGATAGTAATAACAACCGTCATACCTCATTCTCTGCGGTATTTATCTCACCTGAGATTGATGACAATATCGAAATTGATATTAATCCATCGGATGTCCGTACCGATACTTATCGTGCTTCGGGTGCGGGTGGTCAGCACATTAACAAAACCGATTCGGCAGTTCGTCTCACTCACGCACCAACAGGTATCGTGGTGGCATGTCAGAACCAACGTTCACAGCATGCGAACCGTGACCATGCATGGAAGCAATTACGTGCCAAACTCTATGAGTTAGAGATGAGCAAACGTAATGAAGCAGCTCAAGCATTGGAAGACTCGAAGTCAGATATTGGTTGGGGCAGTCAGATTCGTTCTTATGTCCTAGATGATTCACGTATTAAAGATTTGCGTACTGGTATTGAAAATTCAAATACTAAAGCAGTCTTAGATGGTGATTTGGATAAGTTCATTGAAGCAAGTTTAAAGCAAGGTCTATAAATCTCTTGCCCTCTCCCTGGTCTTCTCCTGTCAGGAGAGGGAATACTCGAATTTAAAGTGTGAGAAAAAGTCTCCTATTCCTGAGCGGATGGAGACTTTATTCAATGAAAACAAGTATATTAAAGTGGCTTGGTTCAGCATTGTTTAGTTAATCGAAAAAATAGGATATTAATATCGAAAAAAACAGATATTAATATTTAAAAAATACGATATACTGGGTTTAGGTGCTGAACAGAGTTTTGCCGCTTGATCAACATGGTGAGTCTATGGATATTGACATTATTAGCAAAGCCTTAGCCAATCCATTACGCCGACAGATTTTGCAGTGGCTAAAAGAGCCTGAGCAATTTTTACCGGTGCAGGAATGTGGTGGCAGTTTTGAACGAGGCGTATGTGCTGGTCATATTGAACGTCTAGGCAAAGTTGCACAATCAACCATGTCAAATCATTTGTCTGTGTTACAGCAGGCAGGTTTGATTCAAGTTGAGAAATATGGGCAGTGGTCCTATTTCACCAGAAATGAAGCTTTGATTCAGCAATATATCGAACATTTAAAACAAACACTTTAACTGAATAAGTGTAAATTGAGGCGATCATGGCTGAACTAAATTCTGCGTTACAAGTGGGTGATTTTACGATTAAAAACCGTTTGGTTTTATCACCTTTGACGAGAGCTCGTAGTGGTGTTGAGCGTATTCCAAACGATTTAATGGTGGAATACTATCAACAACGTGCCAATGCGGGCTTAATTATTACTGAAGCGACGGTGATTAGTCCGAAAGCTGCTGGCTACGCCAATACGCCAGGCTTATGGTCACAAGCTCAAGCTCAAGCGTGGAACAAAATTGTTGAAGCAGTGCATGCGCAAGGTTCAAAGATTGTGGTTCAGCTATGGCATGTCGGTCGTATTTCACATCCTGACTTATTGGATGGTGATATTCCAGTTGCACCAAGTGCGATTCAACCTGCGGGTGAAGTGAGTTTACTGCGTCCAAAACGTCCTTTCGTTACACCTCGTGCTTTATCGCATGAAGAAATCCAAGAAATCGTCGCACAATATAAACATGCGGCTGAGTTAGCGAAAGCAGCAGGTTTTGATGGTGTTGAGTTGCATGCAGCCAATGGTTACCTGATCGATCAGTTCCTGCAAAGTAGCACCAATATTCGTGATGATGAGTATGGTGGTTCAATTGAAAACCGCGCGCGCTTGTTGTTGCAAATTGTGGATGCCTTTATTGAGGTATGGGGTGCAGGTCGGGTGGGTGTGCATTTGGCACCGCGTGGTGATTCACATGACATGGGTGATGATAATCCACTCGCGACTTTTGGTTATGTGGTTGAACAACTGGATCAGCGCAATGTGGCCTTTATCTTTACCCGTGAATATGAAGCAGAAGACAGCTTATTGCCAAAACTCCGCCCTAAATTCAAAGGGGTGTGGATTGCTAACGAGAAATTAACACCAGCTTCAGCAAAACAGATTTTAGAAACTGAGCAAGCAGATGCCGTGGCATTTGGATTAGCTTATATTGCCAATCCAGATCTATTAGAACGTTTGGAACATGATTTGCCTTTAAATCAGGTTCAATTCGATACTTTATATGGTGCAGGTGCAGAAGGTTATACCGATTATCCTACCTTTGAAGAGTTGGAAGCCTAAGCAACCTGTGCTGGATAAAAATAATCTGGACTGAACTCAGATGAAAGATCAAGCGGATCATTAGCCGCTTGATTTTTTTTATTTTTAAGACTTACTTTGCTGTACTGCCTGTTCACTTCGATTCTTATAAAAATCCAGAATCACATTGGAAAAATCATGCACCATCAGTTGCGCAACGCGATTGGCATAGAAATTGACTTCGGTGCTAATTCGATAATCAATTTTTAGTGTGAGCTTAGTTTGCTGATCATTGATTGGTGTCAATTCAAACGAGGTATATCGAAGATCAAAATATTTCCCTCCAATGCTGACATGATCATCTAGCGCGCCTTGAGGAATGGAGGTTGGGGAGAAACGATAGGTCCAACTGAGATATTGATTGGGTTTGGATTGTTGAATAATTTCCTCAAAATGAATATTTTTTTGCCAAGTTGAATATCGGATCAATCCTTCATTCGTGGGTTTAGTTAACCCCGAAACAGGATAAGGCACACCAATGCTGTATAACACGCTCGGTTTAAATTCATGTGGTTGAATATTGTCGGCATGATTGAGTTGTTGCCAAATGACCTTGGCAGGAGCATTGATCAGAACACTGCGATCAACATGATCATAATGCAGTTGGGTTTTCTCAGGGATAGGCAGCAGAATAAATGGTAATAATACGAGGCTATAAATGCCCTTATTCGGTTTCCATATTTTGTAACACAGCCCTTTCATGAATAAAGCGCCAATCAGCATACCGCCCAATAAAATCGGGGTCATAATTACAACGCAAATAGCACCTTCATGTAGTACAACAATCGAGAACAATAAGAGCAAAACGAGGAAAATAATAATCACTTTAAAACTTTGTATAAATGAAACAGCCTTTCGGTAATTCTGGATATATACAATCAGTGCGCCAATAATAAAGGGAACCACAAGTAAAAAACTGGCTTTCATTAATGCGCCTAAGTGACTGGCTAGAAGCGCCCACAAGCAGCACAGTAACGCTAGGATTAAAAAAGGGAGAATAATTTTAAATGGATGACGGGGTAGATATTCTTGTGTTGTTTCATCAGAAGGTTGCCTTATTTGTTTGAACCAATCAGGTTGCATTGTTTTTCTCAAAATGGATTATTCTTTGTTCTAAGATATCATTTTTCTTTATAAAGAAATATTTAATCAAAGTGCAACATACAATAATCAATTGTCAATGCATATGAAACTTCCGCATAATGAGCTGAAATCAAATTCTAAATTATGGTCTAGGATGGCGCAGCAAAACGCAGTACAGCAAACACCATTTTGGTATAACTTTTTACTGATATGTCTCAAGCCTTTATACCGTTGGAAAATTAAACAACGGGCTGAAAGTGATGCACTATTTCAGCAAGAGTGTCTAGAGCGTTTTGGACCATTTCAACCCCCTAAAAATTTAAATACGATTTGGTTTCATGTGGTATCGGTTGGAGAAACGAATGCTGCTCAACCTTTGATTGAGCACTATCTAAAATTTGGACATTCCGTTTTAGTGACCAATACCACCAAGACAGGACAAGCCAGAGCCAAGAGTTTATTTTCCGAAAAATATCCGACACTTTTTCAGGCGGTCTATTTGCCTGTTGATCAAAAACCATTACTGAAACAATTTTTTGAGTTGTATCAACCGAAACTTCTTGCTCTAGTGGAAACTGAAATTTGGCCAAACTTAATTGCCCAAGCGAAACAGCAACAAATCCCATGTATCTTATTGAATGCTCGTCTTTCAGCAAAATCAGCAAAAGGTTATGGCAAAGTTCGTCGTTTAACACAGCCGATGTTGCAGCAACTCACATGGTTGTTAGCTCAGGACATCGCGACACAACAGCGTTATATGGATTTGGGGCTAGATCAAGCCAAGAGTCAGGTGGTGGGTAATATCAAGTTTGATATTACAGCACCGCAATCTTATGTAGAAAAAGCTGAACAGTTAAAACAAGATTGGCAATTGCTAGATCGTCAGGTGATTACCTTAGCTAGCACACATTCACCTGAAGAAGAAAATTTATTAAGACAATTACAACCACATTTAAATTCAAATCCAAATTTGCTCTGTATTGTGGTACCACGTCATCCTGAGCGTTTTGATGAGGTGTATAAAATTTGTCAAAGTTTAAATTTAAATACGCAACGCCGTAGTCTTAAACAGCCAATTCAAACTGATACACAGGTTTTCCTTGCCGATAGTATGGGTGAAATGTGGTTATGGTATGAACTCAGCCAAGCTTGTTTTGTGGGTGGTTCATTGAATGAGCCAGGTGGCGGACATAATATTCTAGAACCGATGGTTTTAGATGTACCGACTGTGATTGGCCCACGCTATTTTAATTTCCAAAGTATCGTGGATGAGTTTGTAGCGGAACACGGAATTTTGATTGGAACAGATGCTGCACAAGTGGTACAGCAACTTTTGAGTTGTTTAGATGACCCAATACAGACTCAGCAATTGATTGAACAGGCCGAATTGGTTCTGCAACGAAATAAAGGCTCACTCCAAAAGCATATTCAATTGATTGATCATTATTTAGAATTTAAAGCTTTGTCATGAATATTGTTTTACTTGAACCTAATCAAATCACGACAACAGATAATATCTGGCAGATTGAAAATCAACGTCAACTACAACATTTACAACAGCATATTCAGTTGAATTGTGGTGATACTTTAAAAGTCGGCGTGCGTAATGGTCAACGCTATCTTACGGAAGTAATATCTGTTTCTGAGCAACAGATTCGCATAAGACCAATTCAGGTTGAAGCAATCCCAGCAAAGTTACCTGTGCATTTGATTCTTGCTTTGCCACGTCCTAAAGTGTTACGCCGTATCATCATGGATGCGGTGACTTTAGGTGTGGAACGGATCAGTTTGATTCATAGTTATCGAGTGGATAAAAGCTATTGGCAAAGCCCATTTTTACAGCAACTCGATGATTATGTGACTTTAGGTTTAGAGCAAGCAGGCGACACGATTGCACCTGAAATTCAATTGTATAAACGCTTTAAACCTTTTGTTGAAGATGTTTTGCCTACATTTATTTCGGATCAGAAACCTGCTTATGTCGCACACCCTTATGCAGAACAGCAGATGCCTTATGCGATTCAACATTCATGTCACTTAATTGTTGGCCCAGAAGGTGGATTTATTCCGTATGAGGTCGATCTGCTCATAAAAAACGGCTGCCAAGCGATGAGCTTAGGCAACCGAATTTTACGAACTGAAACGGCAGTATCACATATTTTAGGGCGATTATTTATCTAAGTTCTCTGTATTATCAGATTGATCACCACGATACACTTTGACTTCTTGTACTGGGTAAGGAATCGAAATTCCTTTTTCATCGAAGGCTGTTACAACCAGTTCTTGAATTTCACTAATTGATGCAGATGTGGTGGTTTCTGTGGTATTTACCCACCAACGGACGGTTAAATTAATCGAGAAATCTGCAAGTGCGGTGACATTGACCGAGAAACCGGGTTGGCTCAGTACATTAAGATTACGGTCTAAAATATCCATAATGATTTTTTTTGCTTTCTGCATATCATCTTCATACCCAATACCCACTATAAACTCACAACGGCGGCGCTGGTAGGCATTGTTCACTGTCACGGCACTGGTATACACCGTGGCATTTGGAATCACGATACGGCGACCATCAGGTGAGCGTAAAAAGGTTGCGCGAATTTGGATATCTTCAACATTGCCTTCAAAACCATTCACAACAATATCATCGCCGATGCGGAAAGGTTCACTGAGTAAAATTAAGATACCTGATAGCAAGTTTTGGAAAATATCTTTGAAAGCGAAACCGATTGCAACAGAACCGATTCCCAATGCTCCGATTAACTGGCTTGGGGTGAAACCTGGAATAGCGATGACCAATCCAATTAAAAAACCAAAGAATAGAATAAAAGTGCTTCCGACACGGTTGAGCACTAATACCAAGTTTTGTCGGGTGTAGCTACGGTTTTCCAAAGTTTTGTGAATAAAGAATTTAAATAACTTAGTCAGTAGCCAAAAAATGACAAATACTGTGATCGCAATACAGATATAGGGTACACGCTCCCAAAAGCTATCCATAATTTTATCGATTGTTGTATAGGCATCATGATATTTTTCAGTATGTGCCAATACCGTTTGCGTGGTTTTTGCACCTGCTTGATGAATCAATTCACCAGTATCTTTAGCGACCTCAGTTAATGTCGTTTGCTCATTTGCCACGGGAAAATCTCTATTTCGCAACGTAAGGAATTTATTAGGGGAGCCATCATAATGAATTTATGCTGATCATGCATGATAAATTCCGTAACGGTTTTATTGATTGAGTGGCTCAAATTTGGCTGTTCGATAAAGTATTAAAAATACTCAGTTGTATTTTGTAAGATCTGGGTTGGTGTACCCCAAAAGTCAGGGCTAGCAAAATAATAGCTAAAGATAAACATGCCAAATATCATCATTAAACTGAATATAATCATGATCCATGCAAATAGTTTTTCCCATGTGGTGGATGGGCGGACATCACCATAATCATTGCGATGAGGTGTGCCTGCTGCAAATAAGACATAAAGTGTAAAAAAGAATTGAAGGATTGGCACCAGTAATAATAGACATAGCCACCCTGTTTTATTCAGATCATGTAAACGTCGGATTAAAAAAATGATCTGAAAATAAAAACCAGCAAACCATAGTGCAATCAGTGCAATTCCTCCGATTCCTGAAAATGCAGATAAGATTGGTTCATGAATCTGTACATTATTTACACTTAGACTCGCCGAAACTGTGGCAATAAGAATGAAAAGAACCGTCCAACTGACACTCAGCAAACCATACCAACCTAGATAGCTTAAGCGATTAAAACGTCCTTTAGCAGATAAAGGATGATCGTATTGAGGCTGAATTGGGGCAGATAGTGTTTGATCGAACATGATGAATTCCTATTTTTTGATTATTAAATCTTTTAAGGTCTTAGCAATGATCAAAATAATCACTTATTTTAAAAGTAAAAAGCATAGACAAGCAGTTCAAATTTAAATTATTTTGAGTAAATTTTTGAAAAAAATTTGGTTGCTAAAGCATAACATTCTTACGACCAAAGCCGCATTGTTTGCTCTTGTAAATGATGACCATACTGTAAGAGAAAACAAAATATACCCGAAAAATAGATGTGTATATCTAAGGTATGAAATAAAAAACAAAGGAAGTGAGCTATGAAAGAAATCTACCCAGTGCCTGATAAATTCAAAGAAATGGCAAGAATCTCGGAAGCAGACTATTTCAAACGTTATCAGGATTCAATTGAGCAACCCGAAGTATTTTGGGCACAAGAAGCAAAAAAAATTGATTGGATCAAACCATTCACACAGGTTAAAAATACAAGTTTTAACGCAGATAATTTCAAAATTGAGTGGTTCGCCGATGGTGAACTGAATGTTTCAGCCAACTGTTTAGATCGTCATCTTAAAGATAATCCTTTAAAGCCTGCGATTATCTGGGAAGGTGATCATCCTTCACGTCATAAAATCATTTCATTTTCTGAACTACACGATGAAGTCTGTCGTTTTGCCAATGTGCTAAAAAAACAAGGCATTCGCAAGGGTGATCGTGTGGTGCTATATATGCCAATGGTGCCTGAGGCAGCGATTGCCATGTTGGCCTGTGCACGAATTGGTGCTGTGCATTGTGTGGTGTTTGGTGGGTTCTCACCAGACTCATTGGCTAGCCGTATCGAAGATAGTCAAGCAAAATTAGTGATTACTGCGGATGCGGGCATGCGCGGCGGTAAGCTTATTCCACTGAAAGAAAATGTAGATGCAGCCTTAGAAATTGATGGCACCAGTAGTGTCGAAAATGTGATTGTGGTGCATCGTACAGGGAATCCGATTCAGTTCAATGCTGAGCGTGACGTTTGGTATCACCTTGCGATTATGGAAGTAAATGAACACTGTCCACCAGAACCGATGAAAGCAGAAGATCCGCTCTTCATTCTGTACACCTCGGGTTCAACAGGAAAACCGAAAGGCGTGTTACATACCACAGGTGGTTATCTGGTTTATGTCAACACTACTTTTAGAGAAGTCTTTGATCTCAAAGAAGATGATGTGTATTGGTGTACTGCAGATGTGGGCTGGATTACGGGACATAGTTATTTACTTTATGGTCCGTTGAGTAATGCCACTACTACGGTCATGTTCGAGGGAATTCCACAATATCCAACTTGGGCACGTATTGGTCATGTGATTGATAAACATAACATCACGATTTTATATACTGCACCAACTGCAATTCGCGCCATGATGCGTGAAGGCGATGCCTACGTGCGTGAAAGTGATCGGAGTAGTTTACGTTTGCTGGGTTCAGTCGGTGAACCAATTAACCCTGAAGCATGGAATTGGTATCACGAGGTCGTAGGTGAAGGCCGTTGTCCAATTGTCGACACATGGTGGCAAACAGAAACAGGTGGCATTTTAATTTCACCATTGCCGGGTGCAACTGCACTCAAACCGGGTTCAGCAACACGTCCATTCTTTGGAGTACAACCTGCGTTAGTCGATGGCGAAGGAAATGAATTGGACGGAGCAACAGAAGGTAATTTGGTCATTAAAGACTCATGGCCGGGCCAAATGAGAACGATTTGGGGCGATCCAGAGCGCTTTATTGAAGCTTATTTCTCAACTTTTAAAGGCTATTATTTTACTGGTGATGGTGCACGCCGTGATGCCGATGGCTATTACTGGATCACTGGGCGTGTTGATGATGTACTGAACATTTCAGGCCATCGTTTAGGGACAGCCGAGATTGAAAGTGCATTGGTTGCACATGAAGCAGTGGCTGAAGCGGCAGTTGTTGGTATGCCACATGACATTAAAGGTCAAGGGATTTGTACTTTTGTCACCTTGCAAGCCGATGTGGCGGAATCTGAGGAGCTACGTAAGGAGTTGGTGAGCTGGGTGCGTAAAGTGCTTGGGCCAGTGGCTACCCCTGATGCACTGCATTGGGCGCCTGCTTTGCCGAAAACTCGTTCAGGTAAAATCATGCGTCGTATCCTAAGAAAGATTGCGGCAAATGAATTGGATAGCTTAGGCGATACCTCAACATTGGCTGAGCCGGCTGTGGTTGAACATCTGATTGCCACGGTTTATCCAAACCGATAAACCTATTCAAATTTAAAAAGAGCGTTCGATGGAACGCCCTTTTTTTCTGCATGATTTAATTCTGTGCTAAAAAATCAGCCGTGTTTTGTACTGTGGCAAAGAAACCGAGTGCAGATAAAAATGCCGTTTGTACATCGGCTGCTTTGACGATCTTAGCATCATGTTCAAGATCACGGGTTGCAGTGGCATCTGCGATGACAATTGGTTGGTATCCAAGTTCTTTGGCTGCACGTGTCCCTGAATCAATACAGACATGGGTCATCATACCTGTGATCACTAACTGTTCAACTTGATGTTGTTCAAGGATGGTTTGAAGATTGGTTTCCAAAAAGCTATTGGGAAAATGCTTTTCGACAATCACTGATTGATCTGTGACTTTAAGTTGAGGATGTAATTCAACACCCACGGTATTTTCCTGAAAGAAACTGGCAGAGGCAGGGTTAATATGCTGAATATAAATAATCGGTAAATTGTTTTGAATAAAATGGTCTTCCAATAGATTGGTTTGCGCAAGAGCAAGCTCTGGATTGACCAATTCCATTTTGCCATTTTTAAAATAATCGTTTTGGACATCAATAATCAGTAAGGCTTGTTTCATCATTTTTTTCTTCCAACGTTAAGATAAAACAAGAGTAGGGGAAGTGTGAAAAATCCGCTATATTCAGATGAAAGCATTGTTGCTGGTTTTCTTTCGTAATGAAAAATGAATATTGAACTTGATCCGATTGATCTGAAAATTATTGAATTGCTAAAACAAGATTCGCGTTTAAGCCATAAAGAAATAGGACAGCGAGTGCACCGTACTGGGCAGGCCGTTGGCGCTCGTATTGCACAGTTAATGGATGCAGGCTTTATCAAAAATTACACCATCGCGATAAAATATGAACATAAACAATTCATCCAACTGTTTATGAATGATCAGCAAGCTTTTATTGAGGTTGAGCGTTTGGTCAAACAATATGAGCAGGTGGATGAATGTTTTAAAATTCTCGGCAACGCCTGCTATATGATTGTTAGCCATTTTAATCCATCACAATTAAATGAGTTTATTGAGCAACTGTCGCAGTGGTGCCGATATTCGGTTGAAACGGTCATGCGGGAAATTGAGACCCGTTAAAATAAAAAAAGCCCCAAGCCGAGCCTTGGGGGGAAGATTTGCCATTTCTTTTGTTTTTCTTCTTATTCAGCACTGAAAACTAAGCTGATTTTGCTGCGAGACGCCGTTCCTGTTGTTGCTCAAGTTGACGGACTAACGGTAGAACTTTTGCTCCAAAATATTCAACCTCTTCAATGAAATGCAGAAAGCCTGAAAGCACCAGATCAACCCCCACATTTTTTAGGGCCACAATACGTTCCGCAATTTGCTGCGGCGTCCCGATTAGATTGGTTTTAAAGCCATCGTTATATTGCACCAGATCATCAAAGGTTGATTTTGCCCAATTGCCCTCACGCTCAGGCGCTGCTGCACCTGCTTCACGAGTCGCATCACCGAAGGAATTCACTGCTTCGACATTGGCTTGTGCAATGATGTCATTCAGTACTGCTTTGGCTTCTTCCTCAGTATCACGGGCAATGATAAAGGCATTAACCCCAATCTTGACTTGTCTGTTGGCTAACTTTGCTTTGCTGCGGACATCATCAACTTGCTTCTTGATTTCTTCAACGCTATTGCCGTTGGTAAAATACCAGTCTGATACACGCGCGGCCATATCACGTGCTGCACGGGAACTGCCACCTTGAAACACTTCGATATAAGGTTTTTGCAAAGGTTTCGGTTTAAGCGTGTAATTTTGGAATTGGTAATATTTGCCATCAAAGCTGTAATTGTCAGCTGTCCAGATACCTTTGAGGGTACGAATAAATTCCTCCGAACGAACATAACGTTCATCATGCTCAGGCCAAGGTTCGCCAATCGCATCAAATTCGCCACGGAACCAGCCGCTGACCACATTAATCGCAATACGCCCTTGGGTGAGGTAGTCAATGGTCGCTAGTTGTTTAGCGGCGAGTACAGGTTTCCAAGGGCCTGGTAGGATCGCTGCAATTACTTTGAGTTTTTCGGTTTTTGCCAATAAAGCATGGCTGAAACTCACGGATTCATGTTGGTTTTCTGCGCCATAGCCAGCGGTAAAACGGATTTGTGTAAGTGCATATTCAAAGCCGCTTCGTTCCGCTGCTTGTGCGAGGCGCACATTGTAGTCGTAGCTCCAGTTTGTACGTTGTTCAATATTGCTTACAACGAGACCGCCACTCACATTGGGAACCCAGTAGGCAAATTTAATTGCTGATGTTGTTATTGTCATCGTTGTATCCTCCATAACAGATATGGTTTATGCGACGTGGGTTAACTTCTTGGCTGACTTCGGGTGTAAGCGAGATTCAGCTGCATCCAGATTCGGTACTGCCGCAGATGGTAAGACTTCTGCTTGTTCGATTTGTTTATTGATGCCGAGATTCTGATTGGCTTGCTCAGTTTTGGCTTTGATGGCAGCAGCACGTTGGCCTTTGGCAGGTGCCCATTCCAAAATCGGTAAAGCACGTGCCACAGCGAGGGTGACGCGATCAGACAATTGCTCGCTTTTAACCGTATATTCAGGCGTGAAATCACGATCGGTAGCATAGACGCCAATAGGCAAGGTCTGTGCTTGGAAGAAGCTAAATAGTGGGCGTAATTGATGTTCTAACACCAGTGCATGGCGGTCACTGCCACCTGAAGCGGCGAGTAAGACAGGTACATCAACCAAAGCTGTTTGCTCAACAAAGTCGAAGAAATGCTTAAATAAGCCCGTAAACGAAGCACGATAAACAGGTGTTCCAACAATCAATGCATCTGCGGCTTCAACGGCAGCCAAATCATCTTGTACGCGTTGTGGCAGTTGATTACGATAAATTGCCCCACCCAGTAAAGGCCCAATTTCACTCAGTTTGACGAAATGCACCTTGATATTAATTGCCTCTGAAAGTTCATCAAGAATCGCCTGAACTAAACTTTCCGTTTTTGATGGACTGTTTAAACCACCAGATACGGCAACAATATTAAGGGGAGTAGAGAGAGTATTGTGATTGGACATAATAGCGGCCTAAAAGATCATTTCGAATTGCTATTTATTTATCTACACCGCATGCCAAGTTGTAAAATAAGGAAATGCTGCAAGCTTATCTGTTTTGTATATATACCTATAAAGGATTCAGTAGAAAAAATTAAATGAATTTAATACTCTGTTTCTATTGGTTATTTCTGTATAGTAGGTATTGATTGGTCTATGTTGTGTGAGTTATATCAATATTTGTATTGTTTTACATTTATGATGAAATAAACAACTTTTGATGTCTAACCAACAGTTCATTTAAAAAATAGGCTAAGATAGATTAAATTTGAATAAACACCGTACAGTGACGTACTCGCAGACAGCTCAGCGCTTATGAATATTTTAATTGTAGACGACCACCCTTTATTTAGACATGCTTTAATTCAAGCGGTTCGATATAGTCTTCCTCAAGCACAGATTCAGGAAACTGCAGATGTCGATGAATTCTATGAGCGCTTAGAGCATGGTGCAGAACCTGATCTCGTATTACTTGATCTGAATTTACCCGGCGCATCTGGTTTTTCTGCCCTGGTATACGTACGAGCACAATACCCAGCGATTCCAATCATTGTTGTATCAGCACATGAAGAAGTCTCGATTATCCAACGTGCAATTGCACATGGTGCAATGGGGTATATCCCGAAATCATCACACCCAAGTCATATTGGCGAAGCAATTAAACATGTACTAGAGGGTGAAATTTGGCTACCGCCGAATTTAGCCGTGCATCATGGTTTCGATCCAAGAGCTGCGGATGAAACCGCGTTGGCAGAACGTCTGCAATCGCTTACACCACAGCAGTTCCGTGTATTGATGATGGTGGCAGAAGGTCTGCTCAATAAACAAATTGCTTATGAGTTAGACGTATCAGAAGCCACGATCAAAGCGCATGTCACGGCTATTTTCCGCAAATTAGGCGTACAAAACCGTACGCAAGCTGTTTTAGCAATTAGTGCATTAAATATCGAAGATAAAAAGATGTAATTAGTAAGTTGAATAACTCATTCGTTTATTCAAATGTTTAAAGACAATAAAAAAACCCAGTTCATGAACTGGGTTTTTTATGCATAGATGCTGAATTAGAACATCTATGACTGCATTAGAAGCGTACTTTAGCGTTTAAGCCAATAGTTTGCATATATTCATCAGTACCTACAGCATTAGCATTTAAATAGCTTGCACCTACAGCAACTGCTGGGGTAATAAAGTAGTTTACATTAACGCCCCAAGCTGAATCAGGTGTATCTGCAAAACTTGATTTAGCGTATGAAACACCTGCGCTAAGTTTGGAGTTTAGGTACAAATCAGTTTTTAACTCGTATGCAGTGTCTTCACCGTAAACGATACCTGTTTCGAAACCGATTGACATAGGCGTGCCATCGATAGCACCAACGTATTTAGTACGAGCAGTGATTGCATCTTGCTTGTCAGCGATAGTCGCTGTTTCACCAACTGCTTTACCAAAACCTTTATTTAAGATTTTGAAAGTATCCAAAGATGTTTGTTCTACAACATTTGTATAACCTACAGCAATAAGGAAGTTAGGAGCGATTACCGAACCAAATTCAACAGCCCAACGCTGACCACGGTCATCATTCTCGCCATATTTGCCGTCATTATCAGTAGCACTATAGCTTAAGCTTGCATATGCAGGAGCGTAAGGTGTTGGTACATAGGCTTCGGCTTTAACACCTAAATTTTGAGATTTAGTATCATCAAGATTAGCAAAGTTATATCCAAGAGCTATAGTCAACCCGCTTAATTACCCATACACTCGTTAAAGAAATGACTAAAAAGCTTATCTATTGAGTTAACCAACCAATTTTTCCTTTTTGCTTTCACCCATGCCCACATTTTTTCAATAGGATTAAGGTCAGGACTATAAGGTGGTAACCAAAGTATTTGATGCCCATGTTGGGCTAATAGATCTTGTATATCTTGTCGTTTATGGAAGGCTGCATTGTCCATGACAATTACACTATTCGAGGGTAATTCTGGTAATAAAAACTTATCTACCCAAAAATGAAATACATCCGAATTTACTTTGCTATCAAATAAACCAACTGCAAATAATTTACCCTCATGGATTGCTCCTATTGCTTTGGTTTGATTTTTTAATTGCCAATTATATTTTCCATAACAAGGAGTTCCCTGTTTTGAATAACCATGAGGTCTATGTTCATGAGATTTAAATCCACTTTCATCAAGATAGATAATCGGGTGTTGATACCTTAATCGGTTTAAATCTTTTAAATACTGTTCTCTGAGTTCTGTTTTTGCTTTCGGGTGCCGTAAGGTCTTTTTTTAACTGTAATATTTAGACGCTTGAGCGCGTCACCAATTGTAGAAGTACCACAACCGAAACGAGCAGCGCGTTCATATTGATAATCATCAGGATATTGCTCAACATCTACACGTAAGGCATCATCATCAACTTTAGATGGTTTTCTTGGTCGAGTTCTTTTTATTTCGATTCGTTTTTTCCATTCGACAATTGTATTTTTATTAATTTCGAAGTGCTGAGCAACCGCTCGGATAGATTGACCTTCTTCAAGCTTGGCTAATAGTTTCTTTCTAAAATGTATTGGATAACTCATATCGGTATTGTATTGGTTTTTTTGCGTGCGGACTATATATAGGTTGTTTTCATCTACTATTTAAGAGAGTAACCTTGTTTCGAAACGATATTTATTAATTGTTTAATTCAGGTGAGTTTATCGTTTTTTTCGTTTTAATATGTCGTAAAACTGTAATAAATCACCAATAAAAATGTGATTTTAATCTCATTAAAATTGTGTTATATGATTAATTTAATTTATAAATGAAGCATGACAATTAAAAAATTTGGGAGTTCAATTTTAAGAGCTAATTTAATTTGGAAAAACGATTGTAAATTTAAACCTGATCTATTTAATCGACTTTACTTTTTGAGATATAATTCACATAATGGTTGTGGAGAGGTATTTAATTTGCATTTTATTCTCTCGTAACATTTTCTCAATATATTGTGTTTTACTAGCTCGACTTTCCCCAAGGTTGAGCTTTTTTTTGCCCGTTCTTTATCCATTTTTTAAGATATGACCTTTCAGTTGGCGTAAATTCAAGCTAGAGAAACGAAATCAACCTAAATTTACGCCAGTACTTGAGAACCAATTAAATTTATTTCAACATTGGCTTCAAGAAACGCCCTGTGTGAGAAATCTCAACTTCAGCGACTTGCTCAGGTGTACCTTCGGCAATGATTTGACCACCACCAGAACCACCTTCAGGACCAAGGTCAATTACCCAGTCTGCGGTTTTGATCACATCCAAATTATGCTCAATCACCACAATCGTATTACCCTTATTGCGTAGCTCATACAAAATGTCGAGTAACTTAGCAATATCATGGAAATGTAGACCTGTTGTCGGCTCATCCAAGATATATAAGGTTTTACCTGTATCTCGTTTTGCTAACTCACGCGCTAATTTAACCCGTTGCGCTTCGCCACCTGAAAGCGTGGTTGCTGCTTGACCTAAACGAATATAGCCTAGACCTACTTGAATTAGGGTATCTAAACGGCGGTGAATCACAGGAATGGCACTAAAGAATTCAGCAGCATCTTCTACGGTCATTTCTAACACGTCTGAAATGTTCTTGCCTTTATAACCAACCTCTAAAGTTTCACGGTTATAACGCTTGCCATGGCAGGCATCACAAGGCACATACATATCAGGTAGGAAGTGCATTGCGACCTTGATCATGCCGTCGCCTTCACAGGCTTCACAACGTCCGCCTTTCACGTTAAACGAGAAACGACCTGCGCTGTAACCACGTGCTTTGGCTTCAGGCGTTTGTGCAAATAACTCACGAATTGGGGTAAATAAGCCTGTATATGTGGCAGGATTCGAACGTGGAGTACGACCAATCGGACTTTGGTCAATATCAACCACTTTATCTAAGTGCTGTAAACCATCAATCGAATCAAACTTTTCTGCGGTCAGTGTGGTTGCACCATTGAGCTGGGTCGCAGCCAAAGGTAATAAGGTACGGTTAATCAGCGTTGATTTTCCTGAACCTGACACGCCTGTGACACAGGTCATAATGCCGAGAGGAATGGTCAGATCGACATTTTGCAGGTTATGTCCACTCGCACCAGACAGCTTGATCACTTCATTTGGACGAGGTGATTGGGTACGCTGTTTCGGTACTTCAATCTTCAATTTGCCTGAGAGATATTGACCTGTAAGGGAGTCAGCATGGCTTGCCAACTCATCATAATTGCCTTCGGCAATAATTGCACCACCATGAATACCTGCACCAGGACCAATATCAATAATATGATCCGCAGCACGAATCGCATCTTCATCATGCTCAACCACAAGCACCGTATTACCCAAATCACGTAAGCGAATTAAGGTTTGTAATAGGCGATCATTATCACGTTGATGCAGACCAATAGATGGCTCATCCAGTACATACATCACACCCATTAGGCCTGCACCAATTTGCGATGCGAGACGAATACGTTGTGCTTCACCCCCTGATAATGTTTCGGCTGAACGTGCAAGACTGAGATAATTTAAACCGACACTGACGAGGAAATGTAAACGTTCACGAATCTCTTTAAAGATTTTATCGGCGATTTCACCTTTGGCACCTTCAAGATTGAGGTCTTGATAGTAGTTTTCTGCATCACCAATCGACATCTTGGTGATTTGTGCGATGGTCTTATCTTTAACACGAACATGGCGTGAAATTTCATTGAGACGTGAACCATCACAGGCATCACAAGCTGCATTGGATAAATATTGTGCGAGATCATCACGCACATAATTCGATTCAGTTTCACGATAACGGCGTTCTAAATGTGGCAGAATTCCTTCAAAGGCTTGCACACGACTATGTTTACGACCACGCTCATCGATATAACTGAGGTCGATTTTCTCTTTGCCTGTGCCTTGTAAAAATTTCTTTTGGGTGTCTTTATCTAAACTATTCCAAGGCTGATCGAGATCAATACTGAAATGATCCGCAACTTTTTGCAGCATGGTGTAGTAATACGGACGTTGTCTGTCCCAACCACGAATCGCCCCTTGGCTGATCGAAACTTCTGGATTTGGAATCAGTTTTTCTGCGCTGAAATGGCTGCGTGTTCCTAGACCGTCACAGACAGAGCAAGCACCAAATGGATTATTAAATGAGAATAATCGTGGTTCAAGTTCAGCTACAGCACGGTCACATTCAGGACATGAATGTTTTGCAGAGAACACACGTTCAGGATGTTCGCCATTTATCCACGACAACACCGCAATATCACTACCTAGACGTAATGCAGTTTCAAACGATTCTGCAATACGATTGCCGAGATCGTCACGGACTTTAAAGCGATCGACCACGACTTCGATAGTATGTTTTTTCTTTTTGTCTAATTCAGGCGGGGTATCAATATTAATGATTTCACCATCGACACGCGCACGGACAAAACCTTGACCTTGTAATTGTTCAAATAATTGGGTGTATTCACCCTTACGCTCGCGCACTACTGGTGCAAGTAGCATCAGGGCAGTGCCTTCTTCTAATCCTTTTACCGCATCAACCATTTCAGAAATGGTTTGTGCCACCATTGGGAGATCATGTTCAGGACAATAAGGTGTTCCTACACGTGCATAGAGCAAACGTAAATAGTCATAGATTTCGGTAATTGTCCCGACAGTTGAACGAGGGTTATGGCTAGTTGACTTCTGCTCAATTGCAATTGCAGGTGATAAACCTTCGATTGAGTCAACTTCAGGTTTTTCCATTTGCGAAAGGAATTGGCGTGCATAAGCTGAAAGTGATTCGACATAGCGACGCTGACCTTCAGCATATAAAGTGTCAAATGCAAGGGATGATTTTCCTGAACCTGAAAGCCCTGTGATCACCACAAATTTGTCACGTGGAATATCGAGTGACACATTCTTTAAATTATGGGTACGTGCGCCTCGAATACGGATATGACTTTGGCTCATGAAAACATCTCAGTAATATGCAAATAGAAGATCAAAATACATTGAACAGCAATCTCATAGATCATTCATTATTTAAGTTGAATGTATTGAAAGAAAGCTCAGTACTAATCAATTTAAAATAATTTCTGAGCAGCATTTTGCTGTTGAATGGGTCTTATATGATAGCGCCTTAAAATTGTTCAAGTGGTATAAAAATATTTAAAACGACAAATTGTGACGGTTAAATCACATTCATAACGAGTATCACATCCTGACCGAGTTGTATTTTTATCATTCCTTTTTTGATTTTACTACCGTAAAGCTGTTGCAGAATAAAAATACATAAATTTACTACATGACTGGTCTAATATTAATTTATGGTGTGGCTATGAAACAATCAATCAAGAGTGAAGCAACTCGACAACATATCTTGGATACTAGTTTTGAATTGTTATTGCGTAAAAGTTTTGTGGGAGTTGGTTTACAAGAAATTTTAAAAGCCTGTGACGTGCCAAAAGGTTCGTTCTACCACTATTTTGCGTCTAAAGAGGCATTTGGTTGTGCCTTATTAGAACATACATGGCTGACTATAAAGTACAAGTCGAACAGCTTTGGCAGCATACTGAACAAAGTGCGTGTGCACGTTTAAAGGCTTTTGGTAATAGCTTGGAAAAAGCCCAACTCACTAAAGTTTTAGCGCAGAACCAAGGTCTTTATAACGGGTTTCTTGCAGCGGGTTTGTTTTGGGCACTCATTGCACCTGAAACCTATGCGGTGGCTTTGGCAAATTTCTTTTTAGTGTGTGTGTTGATTGCAGGTATTTATGGTGCTTTGACGGCAAGCAAAAAAATTATTTATATCCAATCTGTACCCGCATTGCTTGCCTTAATTGCGGTTAACTTTTTTTAAGCAATTAAAGGTATTCACTCGATCTGATTTATGTTTTAATGCAGCCAGTTTGAGATGAGCCTCATACAGTATATCGGACAATACGATATACGACTAAGCCCCTATGAGGGGCTTTTTTATGTCTGTGAAAAATGTAAATGAAGGTCTGATAGACGATTAAGCTTGATCTAAACCTAACCATTGGCGTTGCTGATACGCGCTGTCCCAAAACAACCATTCCAGTTTTGCACCCATAGTGTATGCAGCATGCATTTTCGCCAAAGTGTCTTGATCACAACGTGCTGCCACTTTATCTACAGTTGCAATCACATTGCGCACTGCCGTATTAAATTCTTCACCTGCATAGGTATCAATCCATGCTTGATACGGATTATTAGGAACTGATTGGTTTACGATGTCTTTACCAACCTCAGCATAAATCCAAAAACAGGGAAGCAATGCTGCCAAAATCACAGGATAACTTTCTGACCAAGCTGTTGCGGTTAGGAAAGAGGTGTAATGGTGGCAGGCAAGTGTTAATGGTGTGCTTTCAAACTCAGCCTTACTGATGTCAAATTCCTGCATAAAATCACTATGCAGGCTACGTTCCACAATAATGGCAATTTTTGCTGCTTCCGAAAATTGAATCACATCATCTGCTTCGTAGGCTTTTGCAGCAGCTACAGCAAGCGCACGACCATAAGCGAGTAAATAGTGAGCATCTTGAATCACATAATGACAAAAAGCTTTACGATCCAAAGTCCCTTTAGCTAGTTCTTGATTGAATGGTAAAGTTAATATTTTTTGATATAAATCGTGATTACGTTGCCATACATCTTGAGAAAACGTCATGAAATGAACCTATTAAAGTACATATAAAAGAAATCTTTCAGCACTATAACAGAGTCTAGTTTAGATGGTTTCTTTTGCCAAACAAGTCCAACAATCTTTTCTCTTTTTGGGTCGAAACTCGCCTACAATAGCTACATTTCTATAACTCAACGATTTCGCATAAGGCTGTTCATGAAGCATTTTCGTTTTTCTATATTCTTTACGGTAGTGTGCTTAGCACTATCTGCCTATTGGGGCTACACGCATGGTCCTGAAGCAGGCGTAGCTACGATGCTTAAAGCATTAACGATTACTGCGATCTTGGCAGTAATGGAAGTTTCACTATCCTTTGATAATGCTGTGGTAAATGCTTCGGTATTACGTAATTGGGATCATTTCTGGAAAATGATTTTTTTAACGGTGGGTATTCTAATCGCCGTGTTTGGTATGCGTTTGATTTTCCCTGTCGTTATTGTTGCTGTGACGGCAGATATGGGCATGATTGAAGTCGCTAAAATGGCATTGAATGATCCAAAAACCTATTCAGAGCGTTTAATGGCACATCATGCTGAAATTTCAGCGTTTGGTGGTACTTTCCTGTTAATGGTGTTTTTAAATTTCTTCTTTGATGATGGTAAAGAAACGCATTGGTTTAAGTGGTTAGAAGCAAAATTAGCAAATTTAGCCAGTGTACCCGCCATGTCTGTTTTTCTCGCATTGATTGCCATGATTATTATGGCAGCCAATGTTGAAGAGTCTATACGTTTGGCTGTGACCATGGCAGGGATTTGGGGTATTGTCGTATATATTGGCGTACAGGTGCTTAGTCATCTCCTTGGTGGTGAGCCAGAGATTGATGAAAATGGTAATGCGGTTACGCATGATGCAAATGGCGCTGCTTCAGGTGTCGTGAAAGCTGGTTTTGGTGGTTTTTTATATCTTGAAGTCCTAGATGCATCGTTCAGTTTTGATGGTGTGATCGGTGCATTCGCGATTACCAGTGATGTTGTCATTATTATGTTAGGTCTTGCGATTGGCGCAATGTTTGTCCGTTCAATGACCATCTATCTTGTTGAAAAGGGCACGTTAGATGCTTATATTTTCTTGGAACATGGTGCGCATTATGCGATTGGCGCTTTGGCATTTATCATGATCGCAAGTGGTACAGGCTTACATGTACCTGAAGTTGTAACTGGCTTGATCGGGGTTGCCTTTATCGTTTGGGCAGTGATCGCATCTATTCAATATAGCAAGCGAGAACAGCAAGCTTCTTAAGCTTATTTTCAGCTAAGTGGTATATTTTAAATAAAGGAGCACGATTTGCTCCTTTATTTTTTTCTCCTAAAGATTGTGTTTTTCATAATCTACTTACAACCTTGTTAAGCGAATCGCTTATAATTCGCTAAGCCAGTTATAGTGTCTTATCAATAATGAATGCTTTAGAACGCCGTTCAACTTTTGCCTTAAGCAGCATTTTTGCCTTACGCATGTTGGGTTTGTTCATGATTATTCCTGTCTTTTCAGTGGCAGGACAATCTTATCAATATGCCACGCCTGCCCTCATTGGTTTAGCTGTAGGGGTCTATGGTTTAACACAAGCAATTTTGCAGATTCCGTTTAGCTTGTTGGCTGATCGTTTTAGTCGTAAACCATTGGTTATACTGGGTTTACTCTTATTTGCGATTGGTGGTGCGATAGCAGGTTTATCTGACACAATTTATGGTGTGATTATTGGTCGTGCGATTGCAGGTGCAGGTGCAGTTTCAGCCGTAGTCATGGCTTTACTGGCTGATGTGACTCGTGAAGAACAGCGGACCAAAGCCATGGCAGCGATGGGGATGAGTATTGGCTTGTCTTTCGTAGTGGCATTTAGTTTAGGGCCTTGGCTCACTAGCTTAGTCGGTATTTCTGGGCTATTTTTCGTGACAACGATTATGGGATTGGCTGCGATTTTGATGTTATTGCTCGTGCCTAAAGTCACACGACATCATCGTAATTTCCAACAAGGTTATTTATCGCAGTTGAAACAAGTCATTCAAATGGGCGATCTGAATCGCTTACATGTCTCTGTTTTTTCTCTGCACTTATTGCTCACGGCAATGTTTATTTATATTCCTTCTCAGTTGATTGAATATGCACAGATTCCACTGGCAAAACATGGTTTGATTTATTTACCATTATTGGTGCTGAGTCTGTTCTTTGCTTTCCCAAGTATTATTATTGCTGAAAAATATCGCAAAATGCGTGGTATTTTCTTGTCAGCAATTGCTGGAATTATTGTGGGTTTACTGATTCTTATTTTTGGTTATGAATCGAAATATGTATTGCTCGCAGGGCTTGGTATTTTCTTTATCGCCTTCAATGTCATGGAAGCGTTATTACCATCTTGGTTATCGAAAGTTGCACCTATTCAATCTAAAGCAACTGCGATGGGAATAAATGCCAGTAGCCAATTCTTAGGTGCTTTTTTTGGTGGTACTTTGGGTGGACAGCTTCTGATGTTACAGAATACTGCACTTGGCTGGAGTGTCCTCTCTGGGATTGCTATACTTTGGTTGTTGGTCAGTTTTGGGCTGGCTCAACCTCGATATTTGTCTTCAATTGTGTTGCCTCTACCTCAAATGACACAAACGGATGAATGGACTTCAAAATTGTTGGCAATTCGTGGTATTGAAGAAGTCGTGGTGATGCCTGAACAACAAGTTGCTTATATTAAAGTCGATAAACAGTGTATAGATGATGCTGGACGACAAGATTTAACGCACTTGATTGGCAAAGAGGTAGCCATTTAAACATAACTCTTATAAAGTAAAACATAGAAATATATAGGATGAAGACAGCTAATGCGTGGTGTGAATAAAGTTATTTTAGTAGGTACTTTGGGTAAAGATCCTGAAACCAAAACTTTTCCAAATGGTGGATCCCTGACTCAATTTTCGATTGCAACAAGTGAGTCTTGGACAGATAAGAATACAGGCGAGCGTAAAGAACAAACAGAATGGCATCGTATTGTGTTGCACAACCGTTTAGGCGAAATTGCACAGCAATATTTGCGTAAAGGTTCAAAAGTTTATATCGAAGGTTCATTACGTACTCGTCAATGGACAGATCAAAACGGTCAAGAGCGTTACAGTACTGAAATTCGTGGCGATCAAATGCAAATGTTAGATACGCGTCAACAAAGCGAACAAGGCGGCGGTGACTTTAATCAACCACGTTTTAATAACAACAATAACCAAGGTGGTGGTTACCAAAATACGGGTTATAACAATAACCAAAATGGTTATGGTCAGGGCGGAGGTTTTGCTGGCGGTAATCAAGGTAATTATGCTGGTAGTCCACAAGCAGGAAATGGTTTTAATACACCAAAATCAGCACCTCAGCCTGCGACTGCCCCTGCTGATTTAGATGATGATTTACCATTTTAGATCATATATAAATATAATCTGTTAAGTTATTAATGATTATTTTAATTGAAAATAATTTCAATTCAAATACTTAAACATAAAAATAGTTTCTTTTGTTTTGTAAATAAGAGAAGCTATTTTTTTAACTATAGAAAATGTTAAATTGAAAGTGCATATATAATTTATTTTGTTAAGTTAGTGTGGTAAAAGAATGTATCAAGTTGGGAATTTTGTTATATGGACGTAGAGGTAATCTTGCATAGTTCTGGAGAGTTGTTGCCTATACTCTTAGATGATGATGGTATGCCAATAACCTTACCAAATGAGTTTATTCTCTCCAAAAGGCATGCAAGCTCCAATACGCTCATTAGGAACTCAAGAGAGATAAAACTATTATACGAATGGTTTCAAATTCATAAGATTGACTTATATGAAAGGCTGATCAAGAAGAAACCTTTTACTGAAGCTGAAATTATAGGAAGTCTTGTAGAGTTTCTAAGAAAAGATCATGACAAAAGACATAAAACAATAAAGATTGCAGTCAAGCCAGATACGTTTAATCAAAGACTCATCACGATTAGACAATTTCTAAATTGGTATATTGAGATGTACATCGGGACGTTACCTTTTACATCAGATCACTATCAATACTACGTCACTTATAAGACTAGGCTTATTTCCTTACTTGATCGCTGTTTTATAAACTATCCACCAACCAATAAAAGCCTTAGTAAAGGGTTAAGTAGTAGTGAGCAATCTAATCTTATTAAGCTGATTAAACCAAAAGTGGGAAGTCAGAATCCGATTGAATATAGAAATTATATTATCGTGATGTTGATGCTTTCTTTTGGGTTACGCCCTGGAGAGCTATTAAGTTTAAGAGTGGAAGATGTACAACTTGGAGGTATATCTTCCATAAGAGTGCATCGTCGTCCACCTGATGTTAAAGATAAAAGAAAGCAAAGACCTCAAATTAAGAGAAACGGAAGGACATTATCAATCAATGATAAAGCTCTTGCGAAAGAGTTAGATATATATATTACAAAATGGAGAGAGATGTTAGATCAGAAAAATCAAACTTCTATTGAATGGGATTACTTGATTCTGAATCAAGATGGCAAACCTCTTTCACTTCCCTCAATTACCCAATATTTTCAAATTTTGAAAGAAAAGCACTCTAAATTTTTACCTAAAAATTTCAGTCCAAAAACTTTAAGGCATACTTTTTCATCTTCAATGGAGCGCTTGCTAAGAGAGGCTGGGGTTGAGGAAGACAATAGAAAAAAAGCATTAGCTTATTTGAGGGGAGATAGTTCGTTATCGTCACAAGATGTTTATACATTCAAAGAAACAGAATTAGAAGCTAATAAGTATTTAGGACAATATCAACGTGAAATCTTTGGAATCTAAAAATATGCAACATGATTTATTTGTTAATGAAAATGGTTGGAGGGATATTCCAGATTTCATTATTAGCCGCGAAGGAAAACGGGTGAATACAGCAGGCGACGTATGGAACCTACCCTATGCAGTTGATACCTATAGTTCTAAATTAGATTTTTCGAAGATTCCCAATGAAAATTTTAAATGGGTATTAAAATCTTTCATCATAGAAAAGATTGAAAAAGTATCTACTCATGCAGGTTTACAGCATTTTCAGGATATTTGGACAAAGTTTTTCCGAAACAATATAGAAGCTATAAATTCTGCTCAAGATATTGAAGAAACTCTAATCTCCGTAGTTGAAAGTGCGATTAATTTAGGTCGAGCAGAGCATAAACTCTGGACGTTATATAGACCAGTACAATGGTATTTGTATGGAGCTGAGCATTATCCTGAATTAGGATTTTCAACAGCTTATGCCAGTATCTTAGAAACGATGTCCATTCCTGGGAATCCTAAAGGCGAAGCTGTACGGATGGAAGATCCAGATTCAGGGCCTTTGAATCATAGTCTAGAGCTTCCTTTACTCATTCAGGCTTTGAAAAAAGATAAGAGTCAGAAGTTTGTGCATTTGCAAGAAAAGGCTACTGTCGCACTTTCAATTGCTTATGGTCGAAATCCAGCGAATCTAACTTATTTAAGACATTCTGATCTTGTTAATTTAACCCCCGAATCAGATGATCCAGTTTACGTCCTAAGAATTCCACGCATTAAAAAGAGGCTAGTTAATCCACGGGATGACTACATTGAGGAATTTCTTGATCCAACTTTCGCAGAATATATTCATGACTTAATCAAGGCCAATAAAGAAACGAATACCGTTCTCTATCATGAGGGTAAAAAGCTCCCAAATCCTCAGCCAATTTTTTTAAATATAAATGGAAACGAGGCAGCGATATTATCTGGCGATTATGAGAATGCTTATAACTTTTCCTCTTCAATGATCACCTCTTTAATTAAAGGGTTTGTAAGAAGGCACAATATTATTTCTCCTCTGACAAAAGAGTTAATGTATGTTACAGCTCGAAGACTTCGATATACCCTTGCAACAGGTTTAGCTGCTGAGGGAATCAGTAAGGCTGCTCTAGCTAGAATTCTGGACCATACTGATACTCAGCATGTTCACGTATATTTTGAGCTAGCAGGCAAAATCGTTATTCAACTAGATAAAGCAATTGCAAAAGGATTTTCTCAATATCTGAGCTATTTCTCTGGACATATTATTGACTCCTCAGAAAATGCTATGAATGGTGATAAGCCTGAAAAGCATTTGGTTTTTAAGGGGGATAAGATTGAGGATGAGATAAAAGATATTGGAGTATGTGGTGAATCTTCTATATGTCATCTAGATCCTCCCTTTTCATGCTACTTATGTCCAAAATTCCAGCCTTATAGACACGCTGACCATGAATACGTGCTTGAGAGTCTACTTAACAGTAGAAATGAGCGTTTAGAAAAATATGAAAATGCTCGTTTAGGAATCCAGTTAGATGAAGTTATTTTTGCTGTAGCACAGGTAGCAGAAGCTTGTAAGAAGGAAGATGTATGAGCACTGAAAAAGTTTTAAGAAAATCAAAAGTTATTCCTTTCTTAACAAGCTTACAAATCGACAGACAAGTGAACTTTAATAATCTTGTTGCCAAGGCAAAATTATTAAAACTAGAAGGATTTGAACTTATTCAGTGGGATGAAGAAGTTTGGGAAATAACTGGAGGACGTTTACTACAACAGGATGGAAGAAATAGTCTCTCAATTACAATAAACTTTATTTACCCACCAAAATTAGGTGGTGAAAAAATAAAAGGGAATTGGGCAAATCTAGTTAAAGCATTATTACTTCTCAGATTTCATTCTAAACAGCAAAATTTAACAAACCAACGATGGTTCGTATTAGTTGCTAGCTACATAAATTATGCTGTGCAAAGCCGAAATGCATCAATTTATGATATTACAAGACAAGATTTAGACTTCGCTTGTGAAAAGATTACTCAAGACTATTCTGAATCATCAGCATATGGGTTTCATAAATTAGTTGCAGAGTTTGCTGGCCACCTAGATGCTAATGGCTTATGTAAGAACTTCTTAAATTACAAATATGCTAAGCAAAAAAGGCCAATGTCTGCAAATTCTGTTGGTACTAAACGATTAGATGATCCAGATACTTTGGTAACAAACGAAAGAGTATTAGCACCAGTCGTCTTCAAAATTCTTGGACAGCTATATCAAAATGTGCCAAAAGATCATAAATATCGTTTTTATATATTGTTATTAACTTTCTTTGCTTGTACAGGTCGAAGATTTTCAGAGCTCTCACTATTAATAGATCAAGAAATTCAAGTTAGTCAGGATGGTGTAGCTTATCTAGAATACTTTCCTAGAAAAACATCTAAAGGCAATACCTTTACTCCTAAAAGAAAATTATGGCTTCCTTCGCAAACTTTAAGTTTGTTAAGAGAGGTTATTGAGGAGATTAGATATCTCACTAGAGACTGCAGGGATACAGCTTTAGAAATGCTCAAATCACAAGATATCGATGCAAGATTCTTAGAAAATCAGCCTGAGCAATTATTCTCTAGTGATTTGATAATTTTAGGAGTTAGTCCAACTATATTGAGTAAAAGTAGTCGGTTATTTAAAGAAGGATTTGTCTTTAAAGACGAGAATTCATGCCAAATGTATACAACTATTCAAGGCTTGAAACAGTATTGTAGACACAATTTCAATCCTCAAAGTTTAAGAGCGATACATATAGATCAATTTGGAAAAAGTTATTTTTTAAGTGATTTAATGTTTTTACGTTATTACACAATGTCTAGTGGTAAGAGCATAGCTCATTGGCTGACCGTAGAATGTACTCATTCAATGCTAACAACATTTTTAAGATATCTAGATGATTTAGTAAAAGAGTATGTTGGTTTAGAAGATATTCCTGAATTCACTACACATGATTTTAGACATACCTTGAATACCATGTTGGACGAAGGTGGTTTATCTGATCTTTTACAAACAGAATGGTTTGGACGTTCAGATCCTAAAGATACAAAAGCTTATCAACATACCAGTCCTGAAAAGAAAGCGCTTATGATTAGAGAACAGTTAAAAAATGGTGAAGCCAAAGGAATACTGGCTGAGCAGATTTTTAATCTTCCTATCAATATACAAGATGCTGTGCTGGAAGCACGAGTTCAAGCCGTGCATGATGTTGGAACTGGATTATGCATTCATAATTTCTCACAATTGCCTTGTGAACGCCATTTACAATGTTCTGCTGACTGTAAGGATTATGTGTGGGTTAAAGACGATAAGAAGCGTTTAGATGAGCAGAAGCGCATTCTGGCTATGACAGTACATGCACAAGAGGTAGTACAGCAGCAAATGCAATCTACACGTATTAAGAAAAGTGTGGATTGGGATTTACACAATAAGAAAAAAATTAATGTTTTAACAGAACAACTGCAAGATAACGGTGTAGTTGAGTTTGATCCAAAAGCTTATTTAGAGGAAATATCGAATGTCTAATAAATTCCAGCGTATGACAGAGCTAGATGAGGCAAGAATTATTCGGGAACTCAATAAATGGGCAATGGGTCACTTCGGTTCTAAATTAACTTGGAGTATTTTAGAAGATCGATTCAAATTTTCTCGCCAAGCAATGCAAGCAAAACCAGCAATCAAAGCAGCTTACGATGTAGCTAAACAATCTTTATCAAAAGGCAAAGTTACTTCAAAAGAAGATTTGGGTAAAACTGTTGAGGAGTTAAAGACAGAAATAGAGTCGTTAAAGATGCAACTCAGCTCTTTCCAAGAAAAAGAGATGAAATGGAAAAAGAGATGGCAGCAAATTGCCTATCATATTCGTCAAAAAGGTATTCAAGTGAGTGATGTTGATAAGCCTGTTCATCCTGAAACAGTCTTACCAAGTCACACAACCATCGAAAAAACTCTGAAAGAATTTGATAAAGAAATCCCTTTTTCTGGGCGGATTTAATATTGATCTAAGATGCGATAACGCTCTGAAGAGCAGAGCGATATGCTTTTAATTCAAGAAGTTGGGATAAGCATAGCTTTTTCGCATCACATATTTTGTTTGAGATATTCGGAAAATTTAGTTCTAGTTTTCTATATTTTTCAACTTGTTTTTCTAAAAACATAATTTCAGAACTAACTTTTGCTTCCTCTAACTTGATTTTAGAAACATCAGATTCTTGTTTGTTTAAGAATCTGATCTCATTGATTTTAGGTGTTTCTTTAAAAATAGAAAGTCTAGGATAGTTTAGGTTTAACTCTTTCTCTAAAAAACCAAATTCAACAAGTTTTCGTAATATTCGGTACATACGTTGGCGATTAAAGCGGTGACGTTCTTTTTTAGTCAGTTTCATTTGCTTCCAAAAGTCATTAGCAGTCCAGTTTTGAATTGAATTTGATTGAATGACGGGAAGAAATAATTCGAACAAAGGCATGTTAAGAAGTTGCATGGTGAAATACGCTTCAAATTCACAATAAATGAGGATTATAAGCCGTGGATATATAGTCCTCAAATAGTGATAGTTCTGTTTTTTGAGCAGTTGATTCAAAATATGTCAGAACTTACAGTTTCTTTTGGTTTGAAGGTTCGGGAACAGAGAAAACTAAAAAATCTGTCTCAAGAAAGGCTTGCGTTGCTATGTAACATAGATCGTAGTTATATGGGGCGTATTGAAAGGGGGGAAGTAAATATTACTTTAGAGAAAATTTATGAGTTGGCAAAAGCTTTAGATGTTACACCTGAAAATTTACTTCCTTAATAGCTTGAAAAAAAATAAAAAAACCATATTAAATATAACTCATAAGCTTGATAATAAAGGGAAAAGAAATATGGAAGCATTTTTGACAGCTACGATTCTGTCAGGAGTTGTATATGACATTGTTAAAACATCTGCAAAACTAACGTTAGACAATTTTAAGACGAAAGTAAAAGGTTGGTTGATTGATGATACTACTGCACAAAAGGTAGTAGATGAAATTAACCAAATCGATAATATTGATGAGCTTAATGAGACAGGAATAGCAAGAAGAATTGAGCAAAATCAGGACTTGATGTCTTTGTTAAAGGCAATAAAAATTGATCAGTCTTTAACGCAGGTTACCCAGATTCATTCAGGATCAGGCGACAATGTTGCAGGTGATAAACATGTAACTTATAAATCAGACAAATAGTTAGAATCTAGGGGCTACTATGACAGAATCTATCACACAAACACATAATGGATCGGGTGATAATATATTGGGTGATAAGATTATCAATCAGTCCATGCAGGCGGTTGATTTTGTCAAAGTTGCTTATAACTTATATTATTTAATTAATATAGGATCATTTGATAAGGCGGAAAGCAAGCTAGAATCAAATATTCATATACCTTCAAAATCAGCAGGGGTTGTCGAACTTTTGGAAGTATTGACTATCTACCTAAATTTCAAAAGAAGTCTAAGAGTTGAAGGTGATTTAAATACTATAAAAAGGGCAATACGTT
The DNA here is from genome assembly GCF_024494585.1 of Acinetobacter sp. 5862. Taxonomy (NCBI): domain Bacteria; kingdom Pseudomonadati; phylum Pseudomonadota; class Gammaproteobacteria; order Moraxellales; family Moraxellaceae; genus Acinetobacter; species Acinetobacter sp. 5862. The sequence goes on along the minus strand of NZ_JANHGP010000013.1, from coordinate 907 downwards.
TAGGTTCGCCAGAATTCTTAGATCTTTATAAATCAATTTTGGTAGAAATGACCTATTTAACTTCTGAAAGTGAAGCATTAGAGGTATATAATAATTTTTCAGAAGATCGATCTTTTTATCTAGAGAACATCAAGCTTCGTTATTTCGCTGATGAAGATGAGTTAAAAGAAATATTCTCTAAAGAAATAATGGTTTTAGATGAACTAGGTTTGTTATTTTTGGCTAGAGGATTAGCTAGAGTAGAAAAGAGAAAAGAGGCTCTAATCGTATTAGAAAAAATAAAAGATGATGATAAAAATTTAAAAATTCTTAAGGTGTCAATTTCATATGATGATTTATCGAATAAGCTTGACAGGCCATTAGATTATTTAGAAGAAAAAATTGTAGAAGATTTTTTTTCAATAGCTTTTTCTTTTCTTGAATTAATTAAAGATGAGAGTGAGATTAGTCAGAATGCATTGAGACTATTGATTAATCTTGTTATTAAGTCAGATTTTTCAATCTGCAATATTTTAGATGTGGCTGTAAAATTTATTAATGATATTAGGCTAATTAGTAGTGAGGTCGCTGATGCTTTAGAAAAATATTCAGAAAGAAATGTAGAAATCGATCAAGCTATATTAAGTAAAATAAATGATTTAAAACCCTTAAAGTTGGAAGAAGCTATTCTTTGTCTAAATGCAATATCTTTAAATAAAATTAATTTTAAGGTCTTAATAAGATGGATTTCCCAATGTGGAAAAGTTGAAGATGAGAATAAATTTAATAAAGATTTATTAACTTTAGTTTTAAAATCCTTTGTTTTTAAAGATAAAAAAAATGTTAATGAGTTTGAAGAAGAGTTTTCTAAGTTTTTAGATTCAAAAAAAAGTAAATTTAGAAGCATACATCCATTCTATATAATTAC